>CALYOC010000030.1 GCA_945227095.1 uncultured Clostridia bacterium | reverse complement strand
CTCAAATACTGTATGGAATCATTTTTGCAATCTGTGTGTTTATAAACTATCTGATAAAGTCCGAGATTATAACTTTGCTTCCGGCATTACAAGTTGTATTTTTATTTGTATTTGCGATTTCATTTTGGAGATTTTCCGACATATTTGTGGCGCACATAAAAAACAGACCGTTTCTTTCAAGGTCATTTATGGTTTACGCTATGCATGAAAATGTCGCTGCGGTAATTTCAAAATTACTTTATATAATTTTACCGAAATCAAATATTTTTTGTATTCCGAACTCAGTTTTGACAATAGTAATTACTTTAGTAGCAATAAATTATTTTTGTGTTCTTGTTAATAAAATATCTCCTAAATTTTATAAAGTCATATCAGGCGGCAGATAATTTATTCTTAAGCGCAATATCTTATACATACAGATAAAACGGGCTTGCACCACTACATAGTGCAAGCCCGTTTTGAATTAAAATTTGTGATTGTATGTTAATACACCTTCCCAAAAGGGAAGTGTTGCGCAAAGGCATAATAATAAATGTCTTCTAAAAGCGAGTGCTTTTAAAATTATAAGACGATGTCGTCTTTGTCGGTATGTATTTCCACAATATCCGAGAAGATTGCGCGTTTTTTCGCGGTTATTCTCTTGTCAATATGGAGTGAGCCGAAATACCATTTTTTATACTCGACATTTTCAGCGAGCTCCTCTAAAAACGCATTTAACGCGTTTAAACGGATTATCTTGTTATCGGAGTTCACCGCCAATAGCTCTTTTACCTTTAAAGAGGGCTCGTGAGTTATGACGATGTCAACTGCGCTTTCGTGAAGCTCAAGGTTTGCCGCGCCGGCAATCAGTTCCGCCTTATTGGGAAGGTCGCTCGACCACCAATCGTCCGTGTCACTGAGAGCGGCGTCATCACTTGCGCCGCCGCCCATTGTGAAAATGGTTTTGCCCTGAACGGTGTAGTATTGACCGCGGGCGAGATGTATGATATTAGGCGCAATTCTGTGTATTTTACCGCCGCACCATTCCTCCTCGGGGAAGGAGTTTATCCTGCCGAAGTTTTCATGGGAACCCTCTACGAAGGCTATTGTGTATTTGAGCTTTTTGAGCTTTTTAAGATTCTTTTTTTCCGCGTCGTTTCCGTCCCAGATAAAGCCGAAGTCTCCGCAGACGAAAAGAATGTCTCCGACGGAGAGTCTTTTAGTTTCTCTGCCTGTGAATCTCTCAATATCTCCGTGAGTGTCGCCTGTTACAAAAAGCATAGGCCCTCCAAATTTAAAAAATGTTCTTTAAATTTTAATAAATATAATATATAATGTTTGTATAAATACTATAATACACTTTTTGGGGAGAAATGTCTATGAAAAAATTATTATGCACCTGTCTGTGCTTGATAATTGTCTTATTTTCATTGACTCCGGCAGTGGGTAATGCGTACGAACCCAACGAGGAGATAAAGAGCAATGTTGCCTATCTTGTGAGTATGGGCTCAGACAATGTTGTTCTTTATTCAAAAAACAGTAAGAAGAAAACTCAACCCTGCTCCTTGACAAAGGTTGTGACCGCGGCAATAGCTCTTGAGAGCTGTAAAGACCCGGAAAATACCGTGATAGCGGCGAGGTATAACGCAGTTCATTCTCTGGACGGCTCGTATTGCACAAAATACGGAATCAAGGAAAATGACAGGTATTCTCTGCTCGATTTGGTATATATAATGATGCTAACAAGCGCCAATGACGCGGCTATGGTAATTGCCGACTATTCCGGTAACGGCTCTTATACCGAGTTTGTCGCAAAAATGAATGAAAAGGCTAAGGCGCTCGGCTGTAAAAATACAAATTTTGAAAACCCTACGGGCATCGATGACCCGGCACAGTACACCACTGCGGAGGATATGGCGAAGCTTGTTGAATACGCTATGGGCATTCCCGCGTTTTCGACGGTTGCAAAAACCTCTGCATATAGCATTAAGAAGAATTCAACACATTCGGGTGCGGATATAAAAAATGACAACCCGCTGCTTCCGTCGGAGAGCTCGTACGATATATTCGCCTACGATTATTGCACCGGAGTCAAGACCGGATATACCGTTGACGCGGGCTATTGCACCGCCGCAACGGCTACAAAGGGCGGCTCGTCGTACCTTGCAATAACATTTGAAGGGGAGTACAAGAATTACAGCGGTTCGCAGTATAACTCCTCGGTAGTCGATACCCTGCGGCTGTTCAGGTGGGCATTCAGCAACTTTAAGATAAAGGAAATCTGCTCAACAAATAATGTGGTCGCCGGAGTAAATGTCAAGTTGAGTTCCGATAAGGACTTTGTGGGACTTGTGCCTGAAAAGACGATAACAAAATTAGTGCCGATAAATGTTGACACCTCTACTCTGATAATAAAACCGATTGATATGCCTCAGAGTATAAATGCGCCGGTCAAGGCGGGGGATTTCGTCTGTAAGGCACAGATAATACACGCCGACAAGGTTATTGCAACGATAAATCTTGTTGCGTATGAGGATATCAAGGTATCTATATTCTCGTATATTCTTTATATAGTAAAAGCTATTTTTACAAATATATTTACAATAATTGTTCTCTCCTTGGCGGCGATAGGAGTTGTTATCTATTTAGTATACAGGCAGCGCAATATGGCGCGTCGCAGGAAGAATAAGAGGAGAGCTATGGCGCGGTATAACCGCGAAAAGGCAAACAGGTATAAAAAGGAGTATTCCGACGATATAGATAAATACTAATCCGACTGAGAACGGATTCTCATATTACGCTATATCAACCGCTTTACGCTTGCGGTTTTCGGTAATACTTTACTTGATATTTTTATTAAATAATACTATAATATAACTTCGGGAGGGAATACAGTCCCTCCCGGCAGCGAAAGCTACTTGCTTTCGGGTTTTGCCTTGCTCGGCTTTGGCTTTACAAGTGTTATCGTAACTTTGACTCGCTGTACTGTGTCGTTATTCTGTAACGATTTTGCCAAGTCTTGCAAGGCTTTTTTTAAAATTTTTTATCAACTGAAACCTATGAACTGCAAGTGTTTTGCAGACAGCGTAAAAGGGCACTCTGATGAGTGTTCTTTTTTTATACTGTTATCTGTCAACGGGCAGGAAAACCGACTTTTATTTTTCCTATTCAGGTTATCAATCAAATTTTGAACAGTTTTGACCGATTTTTGATTGTTTTCCCGAATTTTTTTGAATTTTTTGGGAAAACTCATATATATAATATAATAATAAAATAGTCAAATGGTGAAAACTGTTGTAAGATTTGCACAAAAATCTACCCCTGTTATTGTTCTTTTGAATGAAAATGATTGATTTTGAAAGAAAATGATTGAAAATGAATAAATAAGATGATATATTTGACTTAGACAGTAACGGAGGTAAAACAATGGTCCTTCAAGGCAGACTTATTTCAATATTAAAATTGCTCGAACAAAGGCAGACGGTGACAGTAGGTGAGCTTTGCGATGAGCTTGGAGTCTCCGAGTCCACGGTGCGCCGTGACCTGGTTGTATTAGAGGAAAAAGGAAAACTCATTCGCGTTCACGGCGGCGCGGCAATTACAGAGGATTCGCTGCTCAATTATGAGCGCGATGTCAGAACAAAGTCGGAAATTAACATCCGCGAAAAGGATATGATTGGCCGTTATGCCGCGCAGCTTATTGAAGATGATGATGTAGTTTTTATCGACGCCGGAACAACCACCGACAAGCTTGTAGATTACATTTCTAAAAGCTCGGCAACATTTTTTACAAACGGTATTGAGCATGCGAAGAAGCTCAACGCAAAGGGGTTAAATGTCATCATACTCGGCGGCAAGGTAAAGCAAAACACCGAGGCGGTCGTCGGAGCGAGCGCGGCGGCTTATATATCAAAGCTAAATTTCACTAAGTGCTTTTTGGGTACAAACGGAATTTCCCATAAGAGCGGATTTACCACACCGGATTGTGAGGAGGCACTTATCAAGGAGACTGCGGCGAAAAACTCTTTGAAGGTATTTGTCCTTGCGGATAATTCAAAGTTCGGAATAATAAGCACCGTATCCTTCTGTGATATAGACGGCGCTTGTATAATAACAGATAAAGTAAAAAGTGAAAAATATCTAAAATCGACTCAAATTAAGGAGGTTTCCGAGCGATGATTTACACAGTTACATTCAATCCGTGCTTAGACTATGTTATGCACACCGGAGAGTTGGATTTCGGCCACACAAACAGGTCGGAGAGCGAGGAATTTTCGGTAGGCGGCAAGGGTATAAATGTATCGGTGATACTCAGCAATTTGGGATTGGATACAAAGGCACTTGGATTCACGGCAGGATTTGTGGGAGAATATATCAAGCGGCAGGTGGAAGAATACGGAATAAAAGCTGATTTTATCGATTTGCCCGAGGGTGTTTCAAGGATAAATGTAAAAATTAAAAGCTCACAGGAAACGGAGATAAACGGGCAGGGACCGCATATACCGTCGGAATGTATAGAGGAGCTTTTTAAAAAAATTGACTTGCTTGTCAAGGGAGATACGCTCGTACTTGCAGGCAGCATACCGCAAAGCCTACCCGATAATATCTATGAACGGATAATGCAAAGGCTTGACGGCAGGGGGATAAATATAATAGTAGATGCGACGGGGGATTTACTCGTGAATGTTTTAAAATATCACCCGTTCCTTATCAAACCGAATAACGACGAATTGGGGGAGATATTCGGTTTGAGTGAACTGACAGATGAGCAGATAGTATCGTGTGCCGAAAAACTTCGCGGTATGGGAGCTCGGAATGTCCTGGTATCAATGGGTAAGCACGGAGCGATACTCGTAGACGAAAATTCACTTGTTACAAAAATCGGATGTCCGCAGGGCAAGCCTGTTAACACCGTCGGCTCAGGGGATTCAATGGTTGCCGGATTTATAGCGGGCTACATTTTGAAGAAGGATTATAAATTTGCTTTGCAGTTGGGAACTGCGGCAGGCAGTGCTACGGCGCTGTCAATCGGACTTGGGTCTAAAGACGAAATAGAGCGTCAGTTAGATATAGTTAAATCAATGTAATTTTGAAAGGAGAAACAAAATGCGTATTACCAACTTATTGACCGCCGAAGGCGTTTTGTTGGCTGCCGCACCTCAGTCGAAGCAAGAAGCTATTGATATTCTTGTCGATTTGCAGGAAAAGGTTGGCAACATCTCCGACAAAGCAGCTTACAAAGCGGGAATCCTGGCTCGCGAGGAGTCGGGAACAACGGCCATCTGTGACGGAATTGCCATTCCTCACTGTAAGAGTGACGCGGTAATTAAAGCAGGGCTTGTAGCGATGACGGTTCCTCAGGGAGTTGATTATGAAGCTCTTGACGAACAGCCTTCAAACCTTTTCTTTATGATTGCTGCACCGACAAACGCAGGCGATATGCACCTGTCCGTTTTGTCAAAACTTTCTGTAATGCTTATGAATGAGGCATTTAGAGAGAAGTTGCTTTCAGCTGAGTCAGCGGATGAGTTTATCCGCATTATTGACGAGCAGGAGGCACAGGCAGACGAGGCCGAGGAGGCTCCGGCAGAGCCTGTCAGCGGAGGATATGACATTGTAGGCGTTACAGCTTGTCCCACAGGTATCGCTCATACTTATATGGCGGCAGAAGCTCTTGAGGAGCAGGGCAGGAAAATGGGCTTGAGAGTTAAGATTGAAACCAATGGCTCCGAGGGCGTTAAGAATCAGTTGACAAAAGAGGATATTGCCGGGGCAAAGGGCGTTATAATCGCTGCTGATAAAGCGGTTTCGCTTCCGAGATTTGATGGAAAGCCCATGGTTACAACCAGAGTTTCAAACGGAATCAACAAACCTGAAGAGCTTATCAACAAGGTTTTGAGCCCCGAAGCAAGCGTTTATCACAGTGAGGCTTCTGAAGAAGAGCTTCCTGTCGGTGAAGAGAAGGAAAGTATCGGAAGAAAGATATATAAAAACCTTATGGACGGCGTATCCCATATGCTTCCGTTCGTTGTAGGCGGCGGTATCTTGATTGCTCTTGCATTCCTTATTGATACAATTTACTGCGGAATGAACGGAATCCCTTACGACGGAAACTTCGGTACAAATAATGTAGCGGCTTCCTGGTTTAAGACAGCGGGCGGCTTGGCATTTAACTTTATGCTTCCGATTCTTGCCGGATTTATAGCTCGTTCCATTGCCGACAGACCCGGACTTGTAGTGGGATTCGTCGGTGGCTGGATGGCAAACATCGGCTCCACTTGGGCGGCACCCGGAGGAAATGAGGCAGGCGTATCTGCCGGCTTCCTGGGCGCAATCATCGCCGGCTTTGCCGCGGGATACATCGTAAAGGGTATTCAGTTTATCTGTAAACCCCTTCCGAAATCATTGGACGGCATTAAGCCTATGCTCATATATCCTGTATTAGGCGTTGCGGCAATAGCGGTTGTGATGTGCTCAATCAACCCTGTAATGATTTTGATTAACGACACTATTTCTAACTGGCTCAAGCTTCTCAGTCAATCCAACTATGCAGTAATTCTCGGCGTGCTTTTGGGTGCTATGATGGCTACCGATATGGGTGGACCTATCAACAAGGCGGCTTATCTGTTCGGAACGGGAATGTTGGCGACAGCGGCAACATACACCGACCCGGCGGCACAGGCTATGTGCTATCAGTGTATGGCGAGCGTTATGATAGGCGGAATGGTACCTCCGATTGCAATTGCATTGGCTACAACATTCTTCCCGAAGAAATTCTCCGAGAACGAAAGAAAGAGCGGAGCTACAAACTATGTTATGGGACTTTGCTTCATCACAGAGGGAGCAATTCCTTACGCGGCGGGCGACCCGTTGAGAGTAATTCCTGCTTGTATCGTAGGTTCGGGTGTAGCAGGCGGTTTGTCAATGCTCTTTAAATGCACACTTATGGCACCTCACGGCGGCATCTTTGTACTCGCAACAATTTAGACAGCGGGACAGAACAAGATTATGGGTATAGTAATGTACTTCGTATCTCTTGTAGTAGGCTCCTTGGTAGGAA
>CALYOC010000029.1 GCA_945227095.1 uncultured Clostridia bacterium | reverse complement strand
AATCGTTCAGATATTCCAGACCTCCGGACGAAATGCACTTATTCACGTCGCTTGGCAGAATGCGTTAATGGTTGTCGTTGCCTGCGGGCTTCTTTACCTTGGAATAGGTAAGAAATTCGAGCCGCTTCTTATGATTCCGATAGCTTTCGGTATGCTTTTGGCAAACCTGCCCCTGGCAGATATGGCTGTTCAGTATCACGATTTAGCGGGCTTTGTCGCACTTGTGAAGGCGAACAAAACAAATCTTTTAGACTGGTTGTACTTGGGAGTTAAGGCAGGTATATTCCCGCCGCTCATCTTTATCGGTATCGGAGCTATGACCGATTTCGGTCCGCTTATTGCCAGACCGTCGAGCTTTATTTTAGGTGCGGCGGCGCAGTTCGGAATTTTCGGAGCATTTTTGCTCGCTACAATTTTGGGATTCAATGCAAATGCGGCGGGCTCAATCGGAATTATCGGCGGAGCGGACGGTCCCACGGCAATCTATACAACATCTATTTTAGCACCGGAATTATTGGGACCCGTTGCGGTCGCGGCGTATTCGTATATGGCGCTGATACCGCTTATTCAGCCGCCTATTATGAAGCTTCTCACAACTAAAAAGGAGCGCAGTGTTGTAATGACAACTCTCCGTCCCGTAAGCCAGAAGGAAAAGATTCTTTTCCCGATATTGGTTACAATAGTTGTAGCACTCATTCTTCCCAGTGCCGCAGTTCTTGTAGGTTGCCTTATGTTCGGAAACCTGCTTAAAGAGAGTAAGGTTGCGGAGCGATTGACAAAGGCTGTTCAGAATGAGCTTATGAACATTGTGACAGTTTGCCTCGGACTGAGCGTCGGCGCCACTACAAACGGAAAAACCTTCTTGAAATTCGATACGCTTAAAATTGTTGCCCTGGGACTTCTCGCGTTTGTCCTTGCAACGGCAATGGGCGTTAGTTTCGGAAAGATTCTGTATATGGTGACACAGGGCAAGGTCAATCCTCTTATCGGTTCTGCCGGCGTTTCAGCCGTTCCTATGGCGGCTCGCGTCTCGCAGAAGGTCGGACAGGAGGAGAATCCTCAAAACTTCCTGCTTATGCACGCTATGGGACCGAATGTAGCAGGAGTTATCGGCTCTGCCGTGGCTGCAGGTGTGCTTATAACGATGATTCCTCATTAAGATACCTGTATTTTTTAATAGTGGATTTTATAAGACCTTTTCCCACTTTTAGCGGGAAAAGGTCTTGTCAAAAACTATCGCTGTATTTTTGGTAAAAGACATATATCATTTTGTTTGATTTTGGAGAAAGAATTGATTACTGATTACATAGAACTTCGTAAAAAAATAATCGAAAAGGATTTCGACAGGCTCAACCCGGAGCAGAAAAAGGCGGTTTTTTCAGTTGACGGTCCTCTGCTTATTTTGGCAGGAGCAGGTTCGGGAAAAACAACTGTATTGGTAAACAGGATTGCGAATATCATCAAATACGGAAAGGCATATTACTCCGACTATGTTCCGCCCTTTATCGACGATAAGGCAATATCGTTTTTAAACGACTATTATGAGGGCAGGAGCAATGACCATAACCTCGCGTCAATGTATCTTGCCGTAGAGGCGCCTAAGCCGTGGCAAATGCTTGCAATAACCTTTACCAACAAGGCGGCGCAGGAAATGAAAGATAGGCTGGGTCTCGTCGTCGGAGATGGTGCGGAGGAGATTTGGGCGTCAACCTTTCACTCTGCCTGTACGCGTATATTGAGAAGATATGCCGACAGATTGGGATATACGAGCCATTTTACAATATATGATACAGACGATTCAAAGCGCGCTATGAAGCAGGTTCAGCGAATGGTGAACATTGATGACAAGGTGCTTTCACACAAGCTTATATTAAGTGAAATAAGTCACGCCAAGGATTCACTTATCGATTGCGAGGAGTATGCTAAAACGGCGCAGAACGATGTCAGACGGCGAATGATCAGTCAGTCCTATACCGAGTATCAAAACCTGTTAAAGCAGTCGGACGCGATGGATTTTGACGATATTATTTTTAATTGCGTCAAGCTGTTGCGACAGGAGCCCGATGTGCTGGAGCATTATCAGCGGCAGTTTAAATATGTACTTGTTGACGAGTACCAGGACACAAACCACGCGCAGTATGTGTTGACTTCTTTGCTTGCAGGAGGGTATAAGAATATTTGCGTTGTGGGTGATGATGACCAATCTATCTATCGTTTTCGCGGTGCAACCGTTGAAAACATTATGGAGTTTGAAAACCAGTATGACAACGCCTTGGTAATTCGACTTGAGCAGAACTACCGTTCGACATCGACTATTTTGGACGCGGCGAACAAGGTGATTGAAAACAATGAGCACCGCAAGGGTAAGTCCCTTTGGACGGCGGGAGATAAGGGGGATAAAATCACCGTTCATACCGCCGCCAATGAGCGCGAGGAGGGCGAATATATTGCGGATACTATTATGGACGCGGTCAAGGAGGGCGAAAAGTGGTCCGACCATGCCGTGCTTTACAGAATGAACGCTCTCTCGGCAAATATAGAGCGCTCGTTTGTTAAAATGGGCGTGCCATATAGAGTAATCGGTGGATTTAGATTCTATGAGAGAAAAGAGATAAAGGACGCGATAGCCTATCTTTGTGTTATAAATAATTTTAATGACGATATTCGCTTGAGAAGAATTATCAATGAGCCCAAACGCGGAATCGGTGAAACAACCGTGAACAATGCTATGGATATAGCACGAGGACTCGGTATAAGCCTTTTTGAGGTGCTGGATAATGCCGAGCAGTACGAAAAACTGTATAGGAGCGCTTCAAAGCTTAAATCGTTCACTCAGATGATTAAAAGCCTAAATGCGCTTGTTGATGAAATACCGCTTAAGGAGCTTTTTGAAAAGCTTATGGAGCAAACGGGATATATCAATTCTCTCAGCGCGGATATGGATACCTTTGAGGAGAGAAGCGAAAACCTGAATGAGCTCGCCTCATCGCTTGTGACCTTCAGCGAGGATGTTCCCGGAGGAACACTTACCGAGTTTTTGGAGGAGGTCGCTTTGATGACGGATATAGATAATTATGACAAGGATTCTGACAGCGTTGTACTTATGACGCTTCATTCTGCAAAGGGCTTGGAGTTTAACCGGGTGTTTATAGTCGGAATGGAGGAAGGGATTTTTCCCGGCAGACAGAGTATGTATGACGAGCGAGAGGTCGAGGAAGAACGCCGTCTTGCGTATGTAGGAATAACAAGGGCAAGGGAGAAACTCTACCTGACAAAGGCTCAATCCCGTATGGTTTACGGAAGCACAAACAGAAACCGTCAATCACGGTTTGTAGATGAAATTCCGAACTGCTTGGTTGAAACGAGCGGAGTATCCTATCTGACAACTGTGCCGCCAAAGCCCGTCGCAACTTCGGCAGGACAGGCACAGCGTATGTCACCCGTTCAGGTCAATCGCTCTTACGGACAGACAGTTAAGAGTAATAATACCGATGTTTTCAATGTCGGGGACAGAGTTAAGCACAAGGCATTTGGCGAGGGTATGATTATTTCGACCTCTGCTATGGGCGGAGATGTGCTCCTTGAAATTGCCTTTGACACCGTCGGAACAAAGCGGCTTATGGGTAAATTCGCCCGACTGACGAAGATATAATTTTTGATTACTGAAAAGTATTTTCACTTTACAAAGTGTAACAGCGAGACCGGAATATATAATATTTCATCTGCCGCAGGCGAGCAGTATTTTTAAATAATAAAGCTTTTGTCAAATAATGCGATAAAACCACCGTTTTCGGTGGTTTTATTTTTTTGAATCACCTTAAAGTTTATTGTTTAAATATAGTTTGCTGCCTTTTTGTGCTAAATGGTACTTTTACTGCAAAATAATTATCTTAAATGGTACTTTTACTGCGAAATATGTTTGAATTATTTAGATTTTATTAGTTAAAACGGTTGAAGTGAAATTTTACAAAGAAAAAACGCCCTCGATGAGAGGGCGTTTTAAAATAACCGTTTAGATTATATTCTTGCAACTCCGTCTTTTCTTGCGGCTTCTGCAACTGCCTTTGCCACGGCGTCTTTAACGCGCGGGTCGAAGGCCTTGGGAAGAATGTACTCGGGGCACAGTTCCTCGTCGGTAATAAGGTTTGCCAAAGCGTAGGCTGCGGCAATCTTCATTCCCTCTGTGATGTCGCTTGCTCTGACATCAAGAGCACCTCTGAAAAGTCCGGGGAAGCAGAGAACATTGTTGATTTGGTTCGGGAAGTCGGAACGACCTGTACCGACTATTTTCGCTCCTGCTTCAATGGCAAGGTCGGGCATAATCTCCGGAATGGGATTGCTCATAGGCATAACGATGGGGTCTTTAGCCATTGAGCGAACCATATCCTGACTTACAATTCCGGGGCCTGAAACACCGATGAATATATCGGCGCCCTTCATAGCGTCCGCAAGAGAACCTGTTCTCTTTGAGCGGTTTGTAAACTTTGAAACTTCGATTTTAGAGTCATTTCCTTCAAGTCTGGGGTCCCCCTCACAGATGATACCCTTTCTGTCGCACATAAGGACATTCTCACCCTTGAGTCCCAAGCTGATAAGGAGCTTGCAAATTGCGACGCCGGCAGCACCTGCGCCGCTCATAACCGCTGTGCAATCTTCGAGCTTTTTGCCTGTAAGGCGCATAGCGTTGATAACTGCGGCGGAACAGATAACGGCTGTTCCGTGTTGGTCATCGTGGAAAATCGGAATATCGCATCTCTCTTTAAGTTTTCTTTCAATTTCAAAACATCTGGGAGCGGCAATATCTTCAAGGTTTACACCGCCGAAGCTTCCTGCGAGAAGTGCAACGGTGTTTACTATCTCGTCAACATCCTTTGAACGGATGCAAAGCGGAATAGCGTCAACATCACCGAACTCTTTGAACAGAACACATTTACCTTCCATAACGGGCATACCCGCCTCAGGGCCAATGTCACCCAAGCCGAGAACGGCTGTACCGTCGGTTACAACTGCAACAGTATTCCAACGGCGTGTAAGTTCATAGGATTTGTTGATGTCTTTTTGAATTTCAAGGCAGGGTTGAGCGACACCGGGAGTGTATGCAAGTGAAAGAGCGTCCTTTGAATCGACGGAAGCTCTTGCTACAACCTCGATTTTTCCTTTCCAATCATAGTGAAGTTTTAAAGATTCTTTAGCGTAATCCATAGTATTTTTCCTCCGATAATATTGAAACATAGGCTGTTTCGGTGATTTTAGCTGACAAAACTTTTAATCGGATAGTCAAGCCTTAAAAGCAGACAACAGCCGGATAAACGACTGTTGTCAATATATTTTTTGTATTAGTCCTCGAAGGGGAAGTGGTAATCAAGTCCGAACTCATCGCGAATTTGGATAAACTCTTTTTGAACGGACTCGTTAATCGGAACGCCGCCCTTTGATTTCCTGTCGAGGTAAACGAGATACTCTTTCTCACCGGCGGTGTAAATTCTCTGCTCGCCGGGAGCAACCTTAGAGTTGCGCACAGAGCGAAGGATTTCGCCTGCCTTCTTTCTTGTGAGCTCCTCGCCGAGGAAGTGGTTTGTATCAATAGCGATGAAGAAGTGGCCGAGGTGATAAGGAATCTTTTTGCCGTTTTCATCTACACCGTTAAGAGCCTTTCCGTAGTCGCCGTCTTGAAGGACTGCCGAAAGAAGCTCAACAACCATAGCGTAGCCGTAGCCTTTGTATCCGCCGAGGTCCTCGCCGATACCGCCGAGTGTTGTGAGAGCGGCTGTGCCCTGTCTGATTTTCTTCAAAGCAACGCCTGCGTCACCTTCAACGGGATTGCCATCGATATCGATAACTGTTCCGGGGTGAACATCTTCACCGATTCTCTCGTAGTATTCGATTTTACCGTTTTGTGTGATTGATGTTGCACAGTCAATAAGGAAATCGAAATCTTCATCGGTGGGGATACCGATTGTAAGCGGGTTAGTACCGAACATACCCTCAACACCGAATGTGGGAGCAACGGAGGGACGAGCGTTTGTACCGGTGATACCGATGCAGCCCTCTTTACAAGCCATGGAAGGATAGTAGCCGGCGATACCGTAGTGGGAGGAGTTGCGGACAACAACCATACCCATACCGTATTTCTTAGCCTTCTCGATAGCCATACTCATAGCCTTGTGAGAGATAACATGACCCATACCGTCGTGACCGTCGATAACTGCTGTTGTCTCTGTCTCTTTGATGATTTCCTCTTTTGTTACGGGATTTACAACTCCATCCTTGATTCTGTCAAGATAGATGGGCTTGAAGCGGTTAACACCGTGAGAGTTGATACCTCTCTTATCGGATTCAACAAGAACGTTTGCAATGATTTTTGCATCATCTCTCGGAACACCGTACTTTTCGAAAACGTCGGTCATAAAAGCCTCAACGTAATCGAAATCAACATAATTGCTTTTAGCCATTTTTTACATCTCCTGTTTCATATTGATTTAATAAAATATTGACCATTAAAGATTATACTATAAAGTAATTAAAAAACAAGTATTTTCAGGCAATTTGTTTTGATAAAACAAATTTTTATTTACTTTGCCGAAAATAGAGCGAAAACGGACTTATTTTTCTATCCAAGCGAAGCTTCTTTCGACTGCGCGCTTCCAGTCGTGATAGAGAGCGTCCCTTTTCTGCTGAGAAATCTGCCTTGTAAATACTTTATCGACAACGCGGTTGTTGGATATTTCTTCTTTATCCTTCCAAACGCCCACTGCAAGTCCGGCAAGGTAAGCGGCACCCAAAGCTGTTGTTTCAACATTCTTGGGTCTGTTGACCTCGCAGCCAATCATATCGGCTTGAATTTGCATCATAATATTGGAAACGGAAGCACCGCCGTCCACACGAAGGTCGGTTATCTTGATTGAACTGTCGTCCTGCATAGCTTCGAGCAAATCCGTCATCTGGAAGGTAATGCTTTCAAGGACGGCGCGGCAGATGTGGTTTTTGTTGACGCCTCTTGTCAGCCCAATCATACCTCCGCGCGCATACATATCCCAGTAGCTGTCTCTTATACACATCTGACGCTGCCGCCGATCTTACGCGTGTAGAT
>CALYOC010000028.1 GCA_945227095.1 uncultured Clostridia bacterium | reverse complement strand
TTAGTTCAACAGTGCTTTTCTTATATCATCAAAACAAAACCGACTCAAAAAATGAGTCGGTTTATTAAATATAATTTAAAATTATTTGGCGAAATCTGTCGCGCGATTTTCACGAATGACATTGACCTTGATTTGTCCCGGATACTCGCACTCGGCTTCTATCTTCTTGACAACCTCGCGGGCGAGCACGGTCATTTCATCATCACTTATCATCTCCGGCTTAACCATAATGCGAACCTCTCTGCCCGCTTGAATGGCGTACGCCTTCTCAACGCCCTTGAACGAGGAGGAAATTTCCTCGAGTTGCTCAAGCCGTTTTATGTAATTCTCGACATTCTCGCGCCTTGCACCCGGTCTTGCCGCAGATACCGCGTCAGCCGCCTGTACGATAAACGCGAGTACGGTCTTGGCTTCAACATCGCCATGGTGCGCCTGAATTGCGTGAATTACCGCTTCGCTCTCCTTGTACCGCCTTGCAAACTCAACTCCGAGGGCTATATGCGTGCCCTCAAACTCGTGGTCCAGCGCCTTGCCTATGTCGTGGAGCAAGCCGGCGCGCTTGGCAAGCTTGACATCTGCACCGAGCTCGGTCGCTATAAGTCCTGCAATATAAGAGACCTCCAAGGAATGCTTTAAAACATTTTGGCCGTAGCTTGTGCGGTACTTGAGTTTACCCAGAAGCTTGACAATTTCGGGGTGTACTCCGTTTACTCCCGCTTCAAGAACTGCCTTTTCACCTGTTTGCTTAATGGTGTGGTTGACTTCCTTCTGCGCCTTCTCGACGGTTTCTTCAATTCTGGCAGGATGGATTCTTCCGTCGGTTATAAGCTTTTCAAGAGCGACTCTCGCAACCTCTCTCCTCACCGGGTCAAAGCAGGAAACGGTAATCGCTTCCGGAGTGTCGTCGATGATGAGCTCCGCGCCGGTCATTGTTTCAATAGTGCGTATATTCCTGCCCTCACGGCCGATGATTCTACCCTTCATCTCGTCATTGGGCAAGCTGACTACGCTAACTGTTGACTCGGCAACATGATCCGCCGAGCAGCGCTGAATAGCCCTGCTCAATATCTCCGCGGCCATGTCGTCGGACTCATCTCTGAGCTTTTGTTCGTACTCGCGGATTTTAACCGCCTTATCGTGTGACAAATCCTCATCTAAGGCTTTGAGCAAATGTTCCTTCGCCTGTTCCTTTGTGAATCCGGAAACTCGCTCAAGCATTTCAAACTGGCTTTTCTTGATGCTCTCTATCTCTGCTAATTTTTGGTCAGCTTTTTTAATTTTTTCCTGTAAAATCTCGTCTTTTTTCTCAATAGCGTCTATTTTCTTATCAAGGTTTTCTTCTTTTTGTATAAGACGACGCTCAGAGCGCTGAACTTCACTTCGCCTCTCGCGAATTTCCTTATCAGCGTCTGTACGAAGCTTGTGTATTTCATCTTTAGCTTCTAAAAGAGTTTCTTTACGCTTTGTCTCAGCTTGCGCCATAGCATTGTTGACAATGTTGGCTGCCTCTGCCTTTGCGTTTCCGATTGCGGAATCACTCGACCTTTTAAGAAGTGTTCTTCCGATAAAAAACGCCAAAACGGCAGATACAACTGCGGCAACAGCGGCAATAATTATCGCTAAATAAACTGGCATCATAGAGCAGCACCTCCTTCTTCTAAAATCTTTGAGAATATAAATTTCTCCCTTAATTACATCAGAAAAGAATCAGTCGGAACTGTCGGATTGTGAATTTAAAATTTACATCTGTATTAAAAATTGCCAAAATACAATATGTAAATTTCAATTTATTGTACCACATTACCAAATAATCGTCAAGGAAAATACAATAATGCAGTTAAGAAAGACGAAATAATTTACTTCGTCGGTAAGAAAATATGTATTCTTGCAATATTGTATGAAAATAATTATAATTATATTATACATCTATATAGAAACAGGACTAATGAAATGAGAATACTTTTTGTAGGCGACATAGTTTCACAAAGCGGCTGTGACTTTTTAAAAAATCATCTTAGCTCATTTAAAAAACTAAGACAAATTGACCTATGTATCGTAAACGGCGAAAACTCCGCCGTCGGAAACGGAATAACCCCTCACTCGGCGCAAAGTCTGTTCAGCGCGGGCGCGGACGCTATCACTCTCGGCAATCACGCTTTAAAGCGCCCGGAGATATACGAATATCTCGACAACTTTAACAATCCCGTCGTGCGCCCGGCAAACTTCTCCGACAAGGCTCCCGGCAGAGGAAGTATGATAATTGACCTCGGCTATACACAGGTCGGTCTTATCAATCTAATCGGCGCTGTATATATGCAGATATGCGAAAACCCCTTCACCTGTGCGGACAGAGAAATAGAATCTCTTAAAAATCAGGGCGTTAAAAACATACTAATTGACTTTCACGCAGAGGCTACCGCCGAGAAAAAGGCGCTCGCATATTACCTCGACGGCAGAGTCAGCGCCGTTGTAGGCACCCACACACATGTCCAAACAGCCGACGAACAGATTTTGGAGAACTCGACGGCATACATCACCGACCTCGGTATGACAGGCCCGACGGAATCCGTATTGGGTGTTACCAAGGAATGTGCGATAGAAAAGATGATTACAAATCTGCCCGTCAGGTTCACTAATCCTCAGACAGACCTGTGCTGTATTGAAGGCGTCATAATAGACATCGACCACACCTGCGGCAAAGCAAAATCAATCGAAAGGATACAGATAAGGTGAGAAAAACAAAAAGATTTATCCTAATATTTACCTGCGCCGCAATTGTGCTGTCGCTGACTTCTTGCTCTAAAAAAGAAGTGACAACACAACCGACAAAGGCGGCTCTCTCCCCCTCACAGGTGTTAAATCTTCCCTGCGATTACAACGATACGCTATCGCCGTACTCAATAAAAAGTGAAACAAATTTTTACCTTGTCAGCCTTGTGTACGACAGTCTTATAAAAATGGGCGAAAAATGCAAATATGAGCCGAACTTGGCGGAATCCTTTAACGAAACCGTCTCCTCAGTCACCGTCACCCTCGCACAAAAAGTGTTCAGCGACGGCTCACCCGTAACGAGCGACGATGTAATATACTCATTTGAAAGCGCAAGGTCAAGCGAAAGATATTCAGACAGGCTCAGCGCCTTTTCGCAAGCGCAAAAAAAGGACGACAAAACCATAATATTCTACACACACGGTTCCTCGCCGAACAGTGCGGCTCTGCTTACATTTCCAATCGTGAAAAGGGAAAACCCGAACATCGGCTCGGGACGCTACTACAAAGCCGAATCGACCGATTCCACTCCCATTTTGCTATACAATCAATACTACGATGAAAGCAAAAAGCCGGAGATTGACAGCATTTATCTTGTCAACTGCAGCGACTACTCCTCCGCACTCGCTATGTATAACAATTACAGCATCGACTTTTACTACGACAGAATGGATATGGGCAGCAAGCAAAATGCGGACGGGCAGACCGGCAGCTGCAAGCTCAACAATCTAATCTACCTTGGGCTCAATGAAAAAAACAAGTACTTGTCGGACAAGGACTTCCGAGCCGCAATATCATACTCAATCGACCAGACGATCCTGTGCAAAAAGGCATACCTCGGACTCGGAGCGGCGACAACCGTTCCCACCCCGGCGGACAAATACGATATGGGCTCGGTAATTGTCAACAGTCCGATTTCGGACCCGACAAACGCAAAAGCCGCCTTCAAAAAAGCGGGCTACAAATACAACTCCCTCGGAGTTAAACTGCTCGACGGTAAAAAACAGATAACACTCAATCTGCTCGTGTGCTCCGACAACCTCTTAAAATCGGCTCTTGCAAGAGAGATTAAAACGCAGCTCGCAAACCTCGGAGTTGAAGTAAATATCAAATCCGTTGCCAAGGAAGAATACATATCACAGGTTAAAAAAGAGGATTTTGATATGTATATCGGCGAAGTTAAACTCACGGATAATTTCTCGCTGGAATGCTTCTTCTGCTCAGGCGACACTTCATACGGAATAAAAAACTCACCCGTGTGTCCGACATACACCGGTTACTTAGAGGGCACATCTACGCTTCAAAACTTTATCAGCACCTTCTGCGACGAGAATCCCTTTATACCGATTCTGTACCGCCATTCGCTGGTATATCATTCAAATCTTATCAAAGGGGATTTTTCCTGCTACGAGGACGACATATTCTTAAACATACTTGATTGGGAATACACAAATGTTTAACTTAAACGACGACATAAGATACTTGACCGGAATAGGAGAAAAAAGGGCAAAATGCCTTGCAAAGCTCGGCATTCACACCGTAAACGACCTTTTAAACTTCTATCCGCGAGATTACGAATACCTGAATAACATCACCCCCATCCGCGAGGCGAATGAGGGTGAAAAGGTATGTATAAAAGCACAATGTATAAGCCCTGTGACGACAAAAACGACAAGGTCGGCGCTGAAAATTTTCACCACTCAGGCTGCCGATTCAAGCGGAATAATCACAATCACAATCTTCGGCTCAAAATATCAGGCGGACAAACTGATTGTCGGGAACGAATACCTGTTTTTAGGGACGGTCAAAGGCAACATTTTCGGCAAGGAGATGTCATCACCGAAAATTGTTCCTTACACCTCTGCCGCAGGAATTGAGCCGATATATCCGCTCAGCGCGGGACTCAACGAAACCATTATGTCAAAGGCGGTTAAAACCGCGCTCGAAAAGTACGCTAATACAATAGAAGACGACCTGCCCGCAGGACTCACCGACGCATATAAGCTCATAAGCCGCCGAGAGGCGATTAAAAACATCCATTTCCCGCAGAGCGAAACAACTCTCCGAGAGGCTAAAAAGCGGCTCGCTTTCGAAGAGCTTCTTTACCTGCAAATCGGACTTATGACTATCAAGGGCAGAAACAGTTCCTCAACCTCTCCCGTTGCAAAGACGGACTTCTCGGAGCAATTCGAGCAATTTCTGCCATATTCGCTGACCGGAGCGCAAAAAAGAGTTATCTCGGAATGCGTAAAAGACCTCGCAGACGACAAGCCCATGGCGCGTCTTATCCAGGGCGATGTCGGCTGCGGAAAGACATCTGTCGCTCAGTCGCTGGCCTTCACAATGGCGAAAAACGGCTATCAGACTGCGATGATGGCTCCCACGGAAATACTGGCACGGCAACTTTACGCGTCATTTACAAAAACACTTAAAAACACCGGGTTGAAAATTGATATACTTGTCGGCTCGATGAAAGCCGCCGAAAAGAGAGAGATTAAGCAGAGGCTTTTTTCGGGCGAAACTGACATTGTAATAGGAACACACACGCTCATTCAAAAGGACATCAAATTCAACAGGCTCGGACTTGTGATAACCGACGAGCAGCATCGCTTCGGCGTTGTTCAAAGGTCCGACCTGGCAGGAAAAGGCGAAAACACAAACACCCTTGTAATGAGCGCGACACCGATTCCGAGAACACTCTCGCTGATTATCTACGGTGACCTTGACATAAGCACGATTGACGAAATGCCGCCCGGCAGAAAAAAGATTAAAACATATCAGGTTGACTCGACCTACCGTAAGAGAATATACTCATTCACTGAAAAAGAGCTCCTCAAGGGCAGGCAGGCATATGTGGTGTGCCCGATGGTCGAGGAAGCGGAAAATGAAAATATCCTTGCCGCGGAGGAATACGCGGACAAGCTCCGAAAAGTGTTTCCCGAATATAAGGTCGGGCTCGTACACGGCAAGATGAAGGGCTCCGAAAAGGACGCGGTTATGTCCGACTTTTCCGAAGGGAAAATAAACATTCTTGTCGCAACCACCGTTATAGAGGTCGGAATAGACGTTCCTAACGCAACAATAATGATAATAGAAAACGCGGAGAGATTCGGCCTTTCCACAATGCACCAGCTTCGCGGCAGAATAGGCCGCGGAGAGCACGAATCCTACTGCATACTTGTAAGCGATTCCTCGGGAGAGGTCACAAAGCAGAGAATGAAAACTCTCTGCTCGACCGAGGACGGCTTTAAAATCTCCGCAGAGGATTTAAAACTGCGCGGTCCGGGTGAGTTTTTCGGAGAAAGGCAGCACGGCAGTCTAAACCTCAAAACAGCAAAGTTTATCGACGATTCAAAGGTGATAAGCGACACTCGCGAGGCGGCGATACTGATTGCAAAAGCAGACCCGAAGCTGACCTCCCGAAAATACTCCGGTATCAAAAAACATATTGACAATATGTTTTCGGATATCGAACCTAATCTGCTCAATTGATTATATTATTTATATTCCCCCTGCATATTTGCAGGGGATTTTTTTACAAAAACAATCTGTACCTATCAAAAATATTCATTTTGTCTATTTTAATAATGACAGAAAAAGCATATAATCAATACATCAATATATTGAAACTTCGTACGAAATAACGAGGAGCTTATGAAAAGAATTGCAGTTATCAGCGATATCTCCGCCTTGGGCCGCTGTTCTCTGAGCGCCGCACTGCCCGTAATATCCGCAATAGGCGCGGAATGCTGTCCGATTCCCGGTACCGTTCTGACCAATCAGACAGGTTATGAATCCTACAAGGCGAGAAATCTGGCGGATTTTATGCCCGAATACATTGCCGAGTGGAAAAAAATATCCTTTTCACCCGACGCGATTTTGAGCGGTTATCTCGGAGATATAAATCAAGTGCGGTTTGTGTCCCGATTTATCGACACATTCGGCAAAAACTCTCTTGTCGCCGTCGACCCTGCAATGGCAGAGTCCGGCAGCATATACAAGGGCTTCACCGACGAAATGTGCCGTCAAATAAAAGCCCTGTGCGCCAAGTCAGATATTATCACACCGAATTTAAGCGAATTTTGTATTCTCACAGGTGAAAAATACGAGGATTACTTAAACAAAGATAAATCGTACCTCACCGACAGAATTTCCGAAAAGGCAAAGGCTCTTTTCGGCGAAAGACTCGGCAATATAATTGTAACCGGAGTAAAATGTGAGGACAAAATACTGAATATCGCTATGACAAAAAATGATACGCTCACCTTTTCAAGTACACAATATCCCGGCGACTTCTCCGGCACGGGCGACATCTTCTCTGCCGCCGTGACCGCATTTCTCACAACGGGGTGCGGTCTCTCGGAGAGTATCAGCCGTACGATATCATTTATTGAAAAATCCGTCAGAGAGACATTGACTCACCCTCACGACACAAACGACGGAACAGATTTTCAGCTTTTCCTAAAAGATATATAACACGAAAAGCTTTAAGGTGAGGGGAGTCGAACCCGATATGGTTTAAAACGGCATATTTTCGCCTGAA
>CALYOC010000027.1 GCA_945227095.1 uncultured Clostridia bacterium | reverse complement strand
GATTTTTAACGCAGGTCAGGCAAAAATATGCCGTTTTAAACCATATCGGGTTCAATTCTCCTCACCTTAACCAAACAAACGCCGTACACTTTACGCGCGGCGGCAGCGCAACTTTGTTACTGTTTCCACGGCTTTTTGCCGTTCAGCCAGCCGTTCGACTCCCAATACTCCTTTTCCGACTCGGAAGCGCCCCAATTCGCCTTCTGCATTGAGCCGTAAAAGGAAAAAAGAAACCGCGTCTTAATACCGACTCTGACTCGCGGCTCGGCAGAGAGCCTTGCCGCCAAACGCCTCATATCCCTCGCTGTTTTATCCTTTTTCCTGTCGGGTACCATAGCCCAATTCATAGCATTTACATTCACACTATACCTTTTTACCTGCGGTATTCCCCAATTAAACAGGTTGTCTGCAAGGAGCTTTGCCGCCTTGCCCGCACCCGCTCCTGCGGCGGTGGAAATCACAACGGCACGCTTGCCGAACATCTCCTTATACGGCTTGTGAGTAAGCCAATTTGTGAAAAATAAGTCGAGAAACGCCTTCATCGGCGCGCTCGGCATCATACAGTAATTGGGCGTTGTAAAAATTAGCAAATCCGCCTGTCTTATTGCCTCGTCAAGCACTCTTTTATCCTCCCAAAACGGACAACGCTCCCTGCCGTCAATACATCTGTAACAGCCAAGGCAAAAATGGTTGAGCTCACGCGGTAAAAAGAACTCTCTAACCTGCTTTTCGCACTCAATATTTTGCAAGAGCATATCTGCGATATGCCAAGTGCTTCCCTTATGAGCCTGACCGTGTATTAAAACTATTTTCATAACGTTTCCTCCGTTTAAAGCAGCATAAACAGCGTTCCTGCCACAATTACGACAAGTCCTATGGCAGAACGGCGCGTGAGCTTTTCGTGAAATACAAAATAGGAAAAGGCGGTACTTACCAAAATACTCAATTTGTCAATCGGCACTACAACGCTTGCAAGTCCGTCCTTCAGCGCGCGGTAGTAGCACAGCCACGAAGCACCCGTCGCAAGTCCCGACAGACAGATAAAGAGAAGTTCTCTGCGTTCAATATGTAAAGCCTCTTTGTGCTTTTTGCTGACAAAGACCATCACCCAAGACATAACGAGCACCACTCCGGTGCGAATCGCCGTTCCGAGATTCGATTCTACTCCCGATATACCCACCTTGCCGAGTATAGAGGTCAGGCTCGCGAAAAATGCCGCGCCGAGCGCATAAACAAGCCATCCTCTTGACTTGCCGCTGCGGACGACATCCTTTTTCTCAATCATCAGTGCCGTGCCGACGGCGATTGCCGCCACTCCTATAAACTTCGGCACGCTGACCTTCTCGCGAAGAAAGATGAACGCAAAAACAATGCTGAGCACCACCGAGGATTTGTCAATCGGAACGACCTTATTTATATCGCCGAGCTGCAACGCCTTAAAATAGCAAAGCCACGAGGCGCCCGTAGCAAGCCCCGAAAGTATCAAAAACAGGAATGTTTTACCGCTGATGTCGGCGATTTGATTTTGCGAACGCGTTATAAAAACCATAAGCCACGCAAACGCAAGGACAATAATTGTCCTAACCGCAGTCGCAACAGTCGAGTCGGTCTTTCTGATTGCGCACTTTGCCAAAACGGATGTAACTCCGGCAAAAAGAGCCGAGCCGAATGCAAACAAAACCCACATTTTCTCTCCTATCCATCGTCCGAACCACGGTAAACCGCCGTTCAGACCGTTGCCGCGGCCCAATAGTATGCAAGCGTACTCATGCTTGCATACTATTGGGTCGGACTAACCGAAAAGCGAAGCCGAGGGGCTTCGCTTTTCGGACATAAACAATTACTGCCTTTACCGATTTTACCATGTGCGAGAGTTCATCTCTCTGAACTGTGCAACCGTCGGTACATGGGAGTTAAGTCCGCCGTCAACATTTACAACCTGTCCTGTCACATATGTGCTCTCGTCCGAGCCGAGATACAAGCACATATTTCCGATATCCTCCGGGCAGCCGTAGCGGTTAACCATAATGTTGCTAAGGAAAATATCCTTGAGCGCCTGCGGTACATATGCCTCATTTTCGGGAGTTACGATAAGTCCCGGACGAACGCAGTTACAGCGAATATTTTGCTTACCGTACTGCAAAGCGGTAGATTTTGTCAGCATATCTACGCCCGCCTTTGCGCACGCATACGCGGTGGAACTCAAATCTCCCGCGCAGGAAGCCATTGAGCCGATATTGATTATCGAGCCGCCGTTCTCGTTCTTCGCAAGGTAGGGGATAGCGCATTTTGTAGCATAAAATGTGCCGCGCATATCGCTCTGGAAAATAGCGTCCCACATATCTATTGTCAGTTCATCAACTCTGCCGTCCTTAAGCGCGACATTTGCCGCATTGTTTACCAAAATATCAATTCTGCCGTATTTTTCGGCGGTGTCAGCAAAGAGCTTTTCGATGCTCTCAAGGTCTGTAATATCCATAAAATGATACATCGCCTCGCCGCCGGCTTCCACAATGCTGTCAACAATGCTCTGTCCCTTTTCCTGCCTTCTGCCGCAGACGACAACCTTTGCGCCCTCCGCCGCATATAAGCGAGCTATACCAACGCCTATTCCGCTGGTAGAGCCGGTAACTATTGCAACCTTTGAATCCAATCTGCCCATAACTAAAACTCCTTTTTAATAATAATGTAATCTCTTAATTTAATAATACATTTTTAATAAAAATAAATCAACATATTTCTTTAAAATTATTTACACTTGAAACAACGACAGGTTTGTGGTACGATTTAGACAGAAAGGTATTAAATGCTTTTTAACTTACTATAATATTTTAAGGAGATTTGTTATGAATGCGTTTTATGGTGCTATGGCATCTTATATGGCTTCTTATATTGTGTTTGTGTTAGCCGGTCTTATAAGTCTTACCAGCAGTATTTTTGCCTGCCTTTTGGTGGTCAAGGACTGTGAGATAAATGACAATCCGCACAAGACAATGTGGGGTGTTCTCGTGTTCTTTTTCACATTTATTGCGGGAATTATCTACTTGTTCAACAGAAGAAATTACGCCTGTGACAAATACTGCACCGTCTGCGGCAAACCGCTCAAAGTGGGTCAGTTTGTCTGCGACGCCTGCCACTCAACTTCAAACGCACCCATTGTTGAAGCACCCGAAAAGGCGGCAAAGAAGAAGACGAGAAAAAGCTTCTTTATCGTGTGGCTTATAACACTTATTCTCTCGTCAGTTGTTTATTCAATCGCTTCGACAAATATGGTGGTAACGGCATCAAAAATGCTCGCGGAAGGATTGGATGACTTCTCTACAAAATACTCGGAGGAAATGAACGATATTTTCGATGATATTTACGACGATGATTATGATTATGATTACGACGATGACTTCGACGACTTTGACTTAGATGACATCTACGGGCACGACGGAGAGTATCATCACGACTAAATCAGAGTATTTATAAAATAAAAAGGCCGAACTTTACGAATTTGTAAAGTTCGGTTTATTATTTTCTCATATAAATTCAATCTCCGAGGTTATTCTCACACTCGGCGACTGCGCACCTTCGGGAAGCACCTCAGCTTTTATAACCCCGCGCGGGAAGTTCAAGTCGTTTCGCAACCTTTTGCCGCCCGAAATCGAGTAATTGAAAGCCGCTATTGCCGCCGCTCCGCTTCCGCAGGAGCCCTCAAAGACAGTACTGTCCGTGTCCCGCACATAGACAACGGGGGTTACACCCCCGTCGGTGATAAACATAGCGCCCAACGCCTCGGCATTTAACCTTTTCGCCGTCTCGCGAAGTCCGTCGCATATGGATTTATCCGCCGCACGATTAAATATAAGGTGACTTATTCCCTCCATTTTAACAAGTGGTGTGCCGTCAAGTTCCCCTATACTCTGCGGCAGAGGAAGTTCTGCATACGCTTCACCGCTCGGAAGGACTCCCGCCTTGACCGGCTCGGAAACTCCGGAGCACTCGATGAGATATTCACCTTTAACCTGCTTTTTCTCTCCCGCGAGAATGCAGGCAAAGCTTCTCACCGCGTTACAGCAAAACTCGCCGCCCATAAGTTCGATTCTGCCGTCCGCGCCGCATATCGGCTCCTTTACAAAAGCCACCTGTTCAACGCTTGGATTTTCTCTCATTATTTGCAGGGCAACGCCGGAATATTCACTTTTTTCGGTAGGGGTGAGCACAAACGCCGTCACATTTCCCACCGCAGAAGCAATAATTATATTTTCCATAAAATCTTTCGGGCAATCCGCCCGCCGAACACCTTTCCGCTAATTTTCAAACCTTGAAAGAAACGCCTTGAGTCTGTCGGACTTCGGATTATTTATAAGCTCCTTGGCGTCTCCCTGCTCAACGACATATCCGTCGTCCATAAAAATTATCTTATCGGCAACATCTCTTGCAAAGGACATCTCGTGAGTTACGATTACCATTGTCATTTTATCCTTGGCAAGACCTCTGATAACCTTTAATATCTCTCCGGTCAGCTCGGGGTCGAGTGCGGAGGTCGGCTCGTCGAAGAAAAGTATCTCCGGATTGAGCGCAAGCGCACGAGCGATAGACACCCTCTGCTGTTGTCCGCCCGACAATTCGCAGGGATATGCCTTCGCCTTGTCTTCAAGCCCCATTCTCTCCAAAAGCGACATAGCCGTTTTTTCCGCCTGTGCCTTCGGAACGCCGAAAACGCTTATCGGTGAGGAAGTTATATTTTTCATAACACTCATATGAGGAAAGAGGTTAAAATTTTGAAAAACGAGAGAGAATTTCTTGTTTATCCTCTTCATTTGCGCCTTGTCGGCGTATATAACCCCGGATTTTTCATCGGTTCTTGCCATGCACTCGTCGCCGTAGTAAATCTCGCCCGAATCAATGGTTTCCAAGCGAGTTGCACACCTTAAAAATGTACTTTTGCCGGAGCCGGAGGGTCCGATAATCGCAACGACCTCTCCCTTTTCAACCTCTAAGGAAATATCTTTTAAAACCTCGTTGTCCGCAAAGGATTTGCGGATATTTTTCATACTTAAAACCTTTGACATTTTTTCCTCCTCAGTTGTAGTAAGAGAGTTTTTTCTCTATTTTTCCCATAACCGCCGCCACAATGGCATTGAAAACGAAATAGAAAACAGCGGCGACTATAAACGGAGCTATACTCGAAGTCGTTGCCACAATCTGCTTCGCCTCGGTGAACATTTCCATTACGGAGAGTACAAATGCCAAGGATGTGTCTTTTACAAGTGTGATGGTTTCATTCGTCACCGGCGGAAGAACTCTTTTAATAACCTGTGGCAAAATAATCTTAAAAAATGTCTGTCCCTTGGAAAATCCCAGAATGTTTGCCGCCTCGTACTGTCCGGGGGATATGGACTCCATTCCCGCTCTGAAAATCTCCGCAAAATACGCGGCGTAGTTGAACACGAAGCCGACTATGACCGCGGTAAACCGCCAACCCTGCCAGCTCAAGGTGAGCCCGAACAAAAGGCTCGGAGCAAAAAATACCACCATCAGCTGAAGCATAAGCGGTGTTCCGCGCATAATGGAGATGTAAACCTTCATCACGGTGCTGAGGGCCTTGTTCTTACTCATTCTCATAAAGCAGAAGACAAAGCCGAGCGGTAAAGAAAGCACGAGCGTCAGTGCAAAAATCTCCGTAGTTGTGAGCATACCCTCTGCAAGACGCTTTATTATCAATAGTAATTGTGCTGAGTTCATAAATAAATCCTCTTTATATTGCGCTTAAAAGGCGGATTAAATCCGCCTTTTAAGTTAAAATTAAGTTAAGCTTTAAAGTTAAGTTTTATTCCGCCTCAAGGCATACACTCTCGCTGAGCTCATACTGCTCGGCAATCTTGGCAAATGTGCCGTCCTTAACCATCTCTTTAAGTGTGGTCTGAACCTGGTCCTTGAGTGCTTCGCTGCCAAGCTTGAAGCCGATTGCATATTCCTCCGCTGTGTACGGGTCGTCGAGAATTTTGAATGTTCCGGGGTTCTTAGCGTCCTGTGTTTTAGCTACGCCGATGTCAACGAACAATGCGTCAAACGCACCCGCCTTGAGCTGCATATAAGCGTCCTGGTAGTTGCCGATGCTGACATAGTTTTTAACATTTGACATAAGCTCGGTGTCTTCTTTAACCGCTGTCTCTGCGGAAGAACCGGATTGGGAAGCGATAACCTTGCCCTTCAAATCGTCAACGCTCTTGATGTCGCTGTCTGCAAGAGTAGCAATCATAATTGAGTTGTTGATATAGCTCTCACTCCAAGTATATTTGTCGAGAAGATTGGGAGCCTTTGTAAATCCGTTCCAGATACAGTCGATGTTTCCGGAGTTGAGCTCTCCGTCCTTTGAATCCCAGTCAATGGGTTGTGCTACGAAGGTCCAGCCGTTTCTCTTGCAAACCTCTCTTGCAAGGTCAAGGTCGAAGCCGACATATTCGCCTGTCTTTTCGTCCTGGTAACCATAGGGCGGGAACTCCGCGTCGAAGCCTACCGTGAATGTATCGCCCTCGGACTTAGCCGAATTGTCACCTGTGTTTTTGTTCTTCTGTGCGCAACCTGCGAATACACAAGCAACGATTGCAGCGGCAAGTCCTACCGCCAATAATTTTTTCCATATGTTTTTCATAATTTCCTCCAAAATCATACGAGTGTTCGTTGTCTCTCGCTTAATGTGGTTACATTTTAGCATATTAGCACGCTAAAGTAAAGACTTTTTTATCATTTCTACATATCTTTCAACGATTTACTACGCTAAAGCGTTTTGTTTGTTAATTTTATACAAAAAACCGTGCTTTTTCGGGCAAGGACGCGCCGAAAACCGCGTTTTTAAGCCTTCGCACACTCCGAAAAACAGAAATTCCCGCAAAAAAATATATAAAATTTACTAAAAATTTCTGCGCGGTAAAAAAGTCGTGAAAACGGCCGCCGTACACAAGCAAATACATTATCGCTCCCCCTCGAAAAATTACAGCGGCATATCTGCTTTGCTTCACTTTATACAAAATCTTACGAAATTCAAAACTTGAGTGTTTAAAGATATCGTTTGCGAACACAAGAAAAGCGCTATTCGCAGGCTCTCACAAGCGGCGCCGTTGCCTTCAGGGAAATTTCTATACGACGGCGGTGAATTTATTTATTGTTTTATATAATCACTCGCTGTATTTCTAAACGCGAAGCATTTAAAATATAACTTATTAACAAAAGAAAAGTTAAACCACCGAAAAACTAATTTCGGTGGTTTAACAGATAAAATATATAAATTATATTAGAGAACGCAATTAACCGTTTTTGCCGTCGCAGCCCATAACATTAGTAATCTTGTGGCTGACAACC
>CALYOC010000026.1 GCA_945227095.1 uncultured Clostridia bacterium | reverse complement strand
AATTGAATTGTCCCTTGGCATCTCCGAGTCGTGAAATGTAGATTGTGGTGTACGCGGTATAAGTCTCCACAAAATTACCCACGGCATACAGATAACCCGCTGCACTGCACACAATCGCCGCAATCAACATCCAAATTAAACTCTTTTTCATTCTTTTGAAGAATGATACAAAATTGTAATCGGAAAAAAGGTTGGCAAACATTATATGTACTCCTTATAATTATATAAAAATATTCATTTTTATTATAATATTAAATATAATATTCGTCAAGATTAAATAATAAGTTTAGCCGGAAAAAGAAGATTATTTGTATATTATGTATAAAAACGACGATTTTTGACATATCTTCACGGATAGAATCATCGTTTCATTCGTAATTCGGTGACTGAAAATTTTGATTTTTCCGGTGATAAACTGTGCTTATTTTGAGAAATTTTCACATTTTTCAGTTGTAATTTTCCACAACAAATCTCTGTCATAAAACACTGATTTTATGTATATATAACAAAAAAATCATCGCTCCTCGGTGCGGGAAGCGATGATTTTTTATCAAATTTTAATGTTTTTTTGTTAAAAATTTAGTTGTTTTTTGCCTTTAAAAAATGGTTGTGGGCTATGATTATCAGCTTCCTCACCTTGAGTGAAGCGCACCAAATGCGCACGGCAAAAAGGTATCCTTTACTGCGCTTATCGACATATTTCTTGCCCGAATAAAAGCCCTTCATCACTCCGTAAGCCTGCGAAACATTTACCCTCTCGGCGACATACTGGTTATCTCCGCAAACGATTAAACTGTCTCCGTCAATACCGAGCACGCGATGAAAAACCGTCCTTGAATCATTTCTGTCATACAGTATTACATCATACTTTTCCGGCTTTTCAAGCCTCTCGACAATCACGCTGCTTTTTCCGTCCTTAATAAACGGCCACATACTGTTGCCGCCCGGTGTAAAGGTTAAAACCGAGTGCTTTTCAAGCACGCCCTTATAATCATTCATCTAAAATATCTGCCTGTCTGAGTTTTTCGGTGAACTTTACGACATCTTCGCGGGCCTTATCTTCCGAAACCCCGTTGTACTCCCGAAGCACGGCGTCAACAAGCCCCTGCTCGTCAATATCGTTCACAAGCTTATTCCACAAGAACATACCTGTTTCATTGAGGGTTATGAGTCCGTTAAATTCGGCGGCTCTGTCCCCCACGGCAACAACTATGTTCATTGAGTTCATCTGTCTTAAAATAAAACCGTCTTTAATCTTCATTCTCGTTCATTCCTTTGTATGCGACCTCAGCGGCTTGGACGCTCATATTACACCCCAATTTATAGCAGGGCTCACTCTCCAAAAGTTTTCCCGCCAAATACAGTGTTTTCTCCATTTTCTCCGCGTTCTCCGGTCTGACTGTCTGATTTAAAATCATAAAGTTAGCCTCGCCGACAGACGCGCGTTCAATGACATTTTCATCATTTCTGTATAAAATACACAGCGCTTTTACAGGCGCTCTTGTATTAGTGCTCAAGTGGTGCTTTCCGTCCCACGGAGTTCCGTAAACATAAAACTTTCCGTCCACATATCTAAGCAGGGGTTTGTCGTCATTTATCATAACAACGCGCTCTCCGAAGCGCTCCCGCCAAAAAGAAGCGTGGGTGGACTTTCCCGTTCCGCTGGCGGCGATAAACAGATACGCCTGCGAATCAAGGCACACGGCAGAGCAATGCATAAAAAGACAATCATAGTCCAGAGCCTTGATACAAAGGCTGCGGTAAACGCACATCCATTCGTGGTACGACGCAGGAAAGTTGTCATTACACCGCTTCATACTTTCCTCAATCTCCTGCTGAGTCACCCGAACGCTGAAATCACTTGGGCGGTCGCCCTCGTACCTGTAATCGCTCATTCGTTTGACACCGTATTTATAATTAAATTCAATATCTACTATTATATCTGCAACCTTATAATTCATAAATTACCTCAGAATACATTTGCAAATCTATAAAAAATCCGGAAATACATTGAGTATCACCGGATTGTATTTGTAATATTAAGCTGGCAGATTTCAACCGGTCATACAGCGCGGTATCAATAAAAATTGGTCCACTCGCCCGGCACCTCGTCGTCCATATATGATGAAGTGGTTGAGGTGGTATTTTCAGTCGGCTTTGTCGCAGACGGTTTTTTTGTCGTAGTCTGCGCACCTGTTGAGCTTGGTTTTTTAGTTGTCTGATTGGCTGACGATGTGGTGTTCGCAGAGGTGGGCTTGGCAGTGCCGCTCGGATTGGAAGTTGTCTTTCCCGATGAAGTACCGGTTGTCACAACCTCTGTCACAGGCTTGCCCTCGGAATCGGTCACCGGCTCGCCGTTCTTGTCCGTAACGGTGACGGTAACACTCGGCTGAGGTTCCGTGCCCTCTTTGTTGCAAGCGGTGAAAACGAATGTCAGCGCACTCACAATGATTAAAATGACTGCTATGTATGCGATGGGTTTCTTGGTTAAACGATTCATTTGCGTCCCTCGGTCTGATAATTAAAACGGGTCCTCGACCACATTGTCGTCCTGCTCGATGTGGTACTCGGTAGTTGTCTGCGCCTTATCGGCTTTACCGCAACCGGTGAACAGAGCCGCCATACCGCAGCACAGGATAACGGAACAAAGTATTGCAAGTAATTTTTTCATTTTAAACACCTAAATCAATCATCAAAGGGGTCAGAAACATCGTTATCGTCCTGGCTGATGCCCATAACTTCTTCATAAGTGAAAAACTGAATATCAACAATAGGTGTCTTGTACAACTTAGAGGAATCTACCACTTTAAAAACTCCTTATCATAAAATTTTGCCGATAAATAACGGCAATAATTAAGTCAGATAATTGCTCATTAGATACTATAACATATATTTACTGAATAATCAAGTATTTTTTAAATCAATACCAACCTGAATGTCCGGGGTCTCTGTAACCCAAAATTTCGGCAAGTGTGACTCTTGAATCATTGCTTTCTACATATTTTCCGTTACTGTCCTTCGCATAATACGCCATGTACGCGACATATTGCAAGCACCTTGAATACATATAGCCGTAAACCGTAACCCGCTCTCCCTCGCTGTTGAGATAGACATAATACGGCCTCGTTACAAAGGCATGCCCGGTAAACCATTTTTTCAACACATTTATCACCAAATTAAAGGTGTAAAGGGTTTCACCCGTAGAAGAATTCGTACGCTGATAATAGTTGCCGTTTTCCTCCTGAGGCCTTTGAGCGTCATATACGACAAGAGTTTGGCTTTTTGAGCCGGAGGAATAGCCATAGTCCATATCCTTTTCAAGCACATAGCCCTCGGAGCTGCTCAAGGTATCCTCCAATTCGTTGTATTTCGGCTTGACATTGTTGTTGAGATACTGACTCAATGTGTAAACATATCCGAATTCGACAACATTTACATCGGCAGGGACAACGAGTTTTGCTCTGAAGCGGATATCTCCCGAATAGACGGCTGTGCCGCTATCGGTGTATTTTACAGTGTCAATTCTAACCGCCGCTCCGTTTCCGCTGCTCAAAACACAGCCCTGCTCGCTGACGGATTTCTCCGCCGACGCAGTGACACAGGACAAAGGAAGACAGAGCAAAGCAATAATCAGTAGAAGTGAAATAAATTTTCCGGTCTTTTTCATTTTCCCTCCAAAACACTTTATTCATAATTATAATACCAAATATATTTAAACAAAGTCAACATTTTATCCCTCTGGAATAAAAAAACAGCATTTTTTCCATATACACAATGATAAATTTGTCCAAAATAATAAAAATTTAATGAATAAAGCTATTGATTGTTTGATTAGATGATTATATAATTTTAAACAGAGAAGTTTTTTCTCAAAATGTAAATTACAATTTTACGGAGCAACCATATGAGAGAAAAGCTATATAACTTTCTGTACTTTCTCAGAGACTTTTTCATATCAAAATACTTTATGGCCGTCGCACTCGGTCTCGCCTGCCTGATAACCGTACTCAAAGCCGAGGTTGTGGGCGATGTTATTTTCCTGTGCCTAATCGGCTTTAGCTGGATAATCAGTGCTGATTTTATGGCCACGGCGCTCCCATTCTTGCTGATGTGCGAGTTTCTGTGTAAGATGTACGACTCATACAACACATTCATCAAATTTTGGCCTTTTGCATTTTTAGTTGTGGGCTCTCTTGCCTTCCACCTGATTTTCTATCGCAAAAAGGTCAGGCTGACGCCGATTTTCTGGGCTGTGTGCGCCGTTGCCGTTGCCGTCACCTGCGGCGGACTTTTCACCAAAGGCGCTTGGAAGCATATTAACGCCTCCGGCATTTACTACATCCTCGGCTTGGGCGTGGGAATGATTGCAGCGTATCTGATATTCAACGCCCACTTTTCCACGGACAGAGGATATAACATAAAGCTTAAATTCGCATACGTAATGATGTTAAGCGGAGTATTTGCCTGCTTTATGGTTTTACAGCACTACTTTGCGCTCATATTGGAATCAGGAGAAATCACAAGAGTTGTGTACTTCCAATGGAAAAACAACATCTCCACATTCCTTATGATTGCCATGCCCTTCCCATTCTATCTGAGCATAGAAAAAACAAAGTCAATAACCTTCCACCGATTTTGGCTCGGCGTTCTGATATACGGCTGCATTTTACTCTCACCGTCGAGAGGCGGATATATCTTCGGAAGTGTTGAGTTCATCATATGCTTAGTTTATATACTCTACGCCGACAAGAAAAACCGACAAAAAAACCTATTTTCCATATTTGTCCTCGCGGTTGTGGCGGGACTCCTGGTGTTCAGCGCACCCGACTTTGTCAAAAGCATTGTAGGCTCGATTAAGGTGAGCAAGAATGAAGCACGCGTGCTTCTCTACCAAAGGGCAATCGGAGATTTCTTCAAAAATCCCGTTTTCGGAGTCGGTCTTGCCTACTCCGGCAACGACGATATATGGAATCCCACAAAGTTTGCAATTTGCTGGATAAACTGCTCCGTTTTCCAGGTTATAGGCAGCTTCGGCATAGTGGGTATTATAGCATATCTGTATCAGGTGCTCGTCCGCGTGAGGTGCCTGATAACCGTCAGGTCGAATTTTAATCTCGCGATATTTGTCAGCTATATCGGAATAACTATGATGGGACTTGTCAACCCTGCCGAGTTCTGCCCGATACCGTACCTTGCCATTGTCACCCTTATGTTTGTGATAACGGAAAAGTGCAACGAGGAGGCACTGCGCGCTTCTAAACGCGAGTTGCCATACAACAGCATCGGACTGCCGAAAAGCCCTGTCAAATACTTCACAAATTCACTTAAAGAATACTTTTCCAAAGAGAGAGACGGCAAATGAATTACGCAGCAATAAAGCCCAGAGATATTGCCAACGGCACCGGAGTCAGAACGGCGCTGTTTGTGAGCGGATGCACTCACCGATGTAAAGGGTGCTTTAATGAAATAGCTTGGGATTTTAACTACGGTGAACCCTTTACCGAGGAAGTTGAAAACTCCATTATAGACGGACTCAAGGACGATTATATGGACGGCCTTTCCCTGCTCGGCGGAGAGCCGTTTGAACCGCAAAATCAAAGGGCTCTTGTTAAGTTTTTAAAAAGAGTCAAAGACACATATCCCGAAAAGACCGTTTGGTGTTACACCGGGTACCTTTTTGAAGAACTGCTCACCCCCGGCGGCAAGGGAAACTGCGAGGTCAGCAGAGAGATGATGAGCTATATCGACGTACTTGTGGACGGCGAATTTAAGCAAGAACTCAAAAACCTCAACCTGCGCTTCAGAGGAAGCTCAAATCAGAGAATAATTGATGTAAATAAATCATTAAAAAGCGGTCAGACCGTTCTTTGGGACGGCGCTATGACAAATAAGGAGAGTTTCAACCAATGGTAATGAAAGAAAAAATCAAGGTAAAAAAATTAGACGAGAGAGCAATTATTCCCACTTACGGCTCGGAATTTTCCGCAGGCGCGGATTTGTACGCGGTAGCTGATTCGGATATTACAATAAAGGCCGGTCAAACAGAATTTATTCACACCGGTTTAAGTCTTGAGATACCGGAAGGCTACGTAGGCCTTGTGTACGCGAGGAGCGGACTCGCCTGCAAGCAATCACTTGCTCCTGCAAATAAAGTCGGCGTAATCGACTCCGACTACCGAGGAGAGCTTATGGTGGCGCTGCACAATCACTGCTCCGAGGACCGCACCGTTGCATCGGGAGAGAGAATAGCACAGCTTGTTATAACACCGTATCTCACCGCCGAATTTGAAGTCAACGACGAGCTCAGCGACACCGAGCGCGGCGAGGGCGGCTTCGGCTCCACGGGAAAGAAATAATTATAAATATCACAAATAATATCACAAAAATCCGAGAACGGCGTTCTCGGATTTTTTACTGTAAATTTGGAAATATCTTTAAATATAGCACAGCATTTCGTTCATAAACTCCTGTTGAACAACTATTAACCGCTTTGCCAAGTCCTTGCTCTGCTCGGACGCATTTTTAAACTCATTGAGATATTTGCTGATGGATTTAATGCCCATATTACATCCGTCAATCATCATCTCGGATATGCTCTGTACGCTGTTATCTATAACATACTTAATTTCGGAAACAAGCCAAGCCATTTTCTTGGCATGCTTTGACGGGTCAAGCTCGCTGTACCCCGCTTCATTGAGCATAGAATGGCACTCGTTGCCGAGCTCGGCGTGCTTATCCTTATACTCATTTATTTTTTGAATAATTCCGCTGTCCTCCGCGAAAAAAATTGCCTGGTCCATCGTTCTTGCAGCCATTTTGCACCCGGCATCACACTCTTTGAGAAGCATTCTTGTATCATCATTCATAAATATCCCTCCGGTAATATTATCCGGCAATATCCGAAAATTATACACAGCGCTGCAACTCAAAATCTCAACGAAGTGTTTTTTCTATGTTTTATCTAATCAAACTATAATAACGCGATTTAAAAAACTCCGGATAACATAAATTTATTGAACAAGTCCTATTCAAGCAGATAATATAAAGACTCCCTGAGAAAATCCGATTTGAGATATTTTCTCAGAGAGTGTTTTGTTGTGAATATTTAATTGAATCTATCCTTATGAAAACAAATAGCGTATTTAAATTATAAATCAAACGCTATTTCCGAATCGCTTAATTCGGACCTTTGTTTTAATAAATCATCCGATGTTTTCTCTGACCAAATTTTGTCATATTTTTTAGCGGTTTCAAAGAGTTTCTTTTGCTTTTCAACATATTCTTCATATGAACATACAACTCTTATCGGATTGCCGAAAGCGACGCTGTTGTCGGGTATATCTTTTGCCACAACGCTGCCGGCGCCGATAATGACATTGTCAC
>CALYOC010000025.1 GCA_945227095.1 uncultured Clostridia bacterium | reverse complement strand
GGCTCGTTGTCCACATTGATTTTACCCACAAGATACTGCGGATTCTCCTCGGAAATTTCATCGACGAGCGGTGAAACCATACGACACGGACCGCACCAATCGGCATAAAAATCCAAAAGAACGGTTTTTTCACTGTTTTTTATCTCTTCAAAATTCTCTTTACTTACGCTGATTACAGACATATTTTACTCCCTTTCTGACTTTTATTATATCCCGATTTACGAAATAAACTCGCAAAAATAATAAATTTACACCTCAATTATATAACAAGAAATAATTTTTATCAAGGAAAAAGCCGCACACAATGTGTGCGGCTCAAATAACCTGTATTGATATTACAAAATATTACTTCGCTTCGGCAACCTCTTTCGCCGCAACGGAGCGGGCAAGTGCCTTTTCGTAATCCTTTGTTCCGACAAAGATATCGTTTGTATACGGATTTCTCTTTAAGAACTGCGAACGAACTACGACAACGGAAATAAGTGCAAGGTTGATTGCAAATGCAAGTACGCTGACTACAAGCATCGGATACCAATTCGCGCTCGTGGGCATAACTCCTGCCTGTGTTGCCGCATAAATGCTGTCAGTTGGATAAAGTGTAGGTACAACTGAGAAGATTGAATGGTTTTGGAAGGCGGGAACAATCTGCGCAAATGTGCACCACAGGAAAAGAGTATTCGCTCTGTTCTGAATCCATCCGCCCTTGTTCCAAAGGAACGCCGCAACTGTCGGTGCAAGGAGAAGTCCGAGTCCGCAATACCATGAATGAGTGGGAAGGCAGTTGTATGTATATGCAAAGTTCCAAACATCATATGCGATGATATAGCACCAAGTCATATCGGGCCAAATCATATCCGCTCTGTGCTTATCCTTGGAAGCATAGACATTGAACCAACCGGTCATACCCATAATCTTGAGAAGTCCCGCGAGGGCATTGAAGATGTTATGCCATCCTCCGTAAACCCATACGCCTTCGGAAGAATACCAATATCCACCGGCAATTCCGCCCTCTGCAAATCCCTTGATAGCAGACTCGGAGTCGGAAGCAACGGCGATAAGGATATTGATTGCAACGATTATAAACGGGAAGCATTTAAACCAATGCTTCTTGCCGATTCCCCAATCATACTTGATGAACAAAAATCCGATACATCCGGCAAGAGCCGCATAAAGTTTGGCATAATGGAACCATGAGTTCATCTCTTTAATCGTATCCTTCGCAAAGCTTGGGAACGCCGAAATGTCAACGACATTGATTACTACAAGCCAAACGGTGATTACGGCAGGAAGAATGAAAAGCATTACTATTCCGCCGAGTTTTGTTCTTCTGGTGAACTCGTTCAAAAGGATAAGTCCGACAAAAACTGCTGCCAGTCCAAGCCACTTAATCCAAGCACCATCACCATAAACTTGGAACAACATATTATTTCCTCCTAAAAATAAATTTATAATCTAACGGGAAAACCCATTATTTATACATTTATCGCGAACACCCGCGAATAAACGAGGGCTAACAAGCCTCAATTTCTTTAATACTTACCTCATTCCCCGTAAGAAGATATGTCCTGTCGCTTGAGCAATTGGGACAGATTTTGCCGTATTTCACGGTGGAATACTGCTCCGAGCAATTTTCACAATATGTCACCGCCGGCAATTTCTCAACCTCAAGCTCACTGCCGTCAAGCAACTTGGAACGCGCAGACGCCCATTTCCAGCAATCGCACAGGTACTCGTCTACCACTCCGGAAACCTCTCCTATCTCCAAGGTTACCTTTGAAACCTTCGAGAGAGAGTTTTCCCGACCGACCTCTTCCACGGAGTCGATGATATGAAAGATAATTCCTAATTCGTGCATATAATTACTTACCTTTTTTACCGAACTTAATCTTTATCTCACGCTTGAGCATATACGGTAAAATGGCTTTCATCTTATCCTCCGTCTTAACCATCTTACTGCACTCGGGAAGCTCACGGTGCAAATGAATGGCATCAAACTCACACTTTGTCGTGCAAAGTCCGCAGCCGATACATTTATTGGTATCCACAACCGAAGCGCCGCAGCCGAGACATCTTGAGGTCTCAATTTTAACCTGCTGCTCGGTGAGAGTTTTATGTGCGTCACGGAAGGACTTATGATAATCAATGCTCTCGTCCATACCGGCTTCCTGACGGGAGGAGGTATCGTAGCTGTCGAGAACGATATTCTTCTTATCAAGTTCGATAAAGTCACGACGATTTCTGCCGATTGTCAGAGATGTGTTCGGCTGAACAAAACGGTGAAGAGAAACTGCGCCCTCCTTACCCGCCGCAATAGCGTCTATCGCGAATTTGGGTCCTGTATATACATCTCCGCCGACAAATATGTCGGGCTGTGCCGTCTGATATGTCAACGCATCGGCACCTGCCGCTGCGCCTCTGCCCAATTCAACCTTTGAGCCCTTTAACAAATCTCCCCAAACAATGCTTTGACCAATGCTTAAAAATACATTGTCGCACTCAACCGTGATTGTGTTCGCCTCGTCATACTCGGGGGCAAAATTGCCGTCATTATCAAATACGCTGACGCACTTTTTGAAAACAACCGCCTTGACCTTGCCGTTTTCGCTGACAATTTCCTTCGGTCCCCATCCACATTCAATGGAAACATTCTCTTCAAGAGCCTCGGCAATTTCCTCCTCTGAGGCGGGCATCATATTGCGCGGTTCAAGACAATACATAGCGACCTGATCCGAACCGCACCTGCCGCTCGTTCTCGCTACATCTATCGCAACATTACCGCCGCCGATAACAACCGTCGTTCCCTTCAATGAATAAGAGCTATCCTCGGCCGCTTTTCTCAAAAATTCAACGGCGCTCATAACTCCGGGGGTGTCCTCGCCGGGTATTCCGGCGCTTCTGCCGCCCTGGCAGCCGATTGCAATATAAAACGCCTTATAGCCCTGCGCTCTGAGTTCATCAAGGGTAATGTCCTTGCCGACCTCAATGCCGCACTTAATTTCAACGCCCATTTGACGAATAACATCTATCTCTGCGTCAACAACATCCTTTTCCAGCTTATAAGACGGAATTCCGTAAACGAGCATACCGCCCGGACGGCTGTTTTTCTCAAACACTGTGGGCGAATAGCCTTTTTCCGCAAGGTAGTAAGCGCAGCTGAGTCCTGCAGGTCCCGCGCCGATAATGGCAATCTTCTCCTCAAACGGTCCTCGGTTTGAGGGCTGAACAACCGGCGGAATATACCTTGTCTCGGAGTCCAAATCCTTTTGAGCGATAAACTTCTTAACCGCGTCAATAGAAACGGCTTGGTCAACCGTTCCCCTTGTGCAGGCGTCCTCACAACGACGGTTACATACTCTTCCGCACACCGCCGGGAACGGATTCTCCTTCTTGATAAGCGCCAGCGCTTCCTTGTACCTTCCCTGCGCCGCCATTTTAAGATATCCCTGTACGGCAATATGCGCCGGGCAAGCCGTCTTACATGGTGCGGTACCTGTATCATAACAGTTGATTCTGTTTTTATCCCGATAGTCGGGCGTCCATTTCTCCTCTCCCCACTTAACCGTATCGGGAAGCTCGGTCTTGGGATACTCCACCTCGCCCTGCTTGGTGCAAAGCTTCTGTCCGAGTTTAACCGCGCCCGCCGGGCAATACTCAACGCATCTGCCGCAGGCTACGCAGTTGTCGCTCTCAACACGCGCAACATATGCCGAACGCGACATATTCGGCGTATTGTAGAGCTGAGAGGTTCTGAGGGCGTTACAGATATTGACATTGCAGTTGCATATGGCGAAAATCTTATTCTCGCCGTCAATATTTGTAATCTGGTGAACAAAGCCGTTGTCCTCCGCCCTTTGTAAAATCTCTAAAACTTCATCATATGTAATATAGTGGCCTCTGTTGGTTTCAACGAGGTAATCTGCCATATCTCCTACGCCGATACACCAATCCTCCCAGTTGTCTCCGCAGCCCTCGCCCATTACGGAGCGCGACATACGGCACGAACACGGGCTCGCCGCATATTTTCCCTCATACTTTTTAAGCCAATGAGAGATATGCTCAATATCGACAGATTTATTCTCCGTTTCAATCGCCTTTTCAACGGGTATTACATGCATTCCGATTCCCGCTCCTCCGGGGGGTACCATAGCGGTGAGCTTATTGAGAGGCAACCTCGTGATGTGGTCCAAAAACTGTGCGATTTGCGGATTCTTTTTAATCTGCTCATAGTTCATATTGAAGAACTCGGCGCTTCCCGGAACGAACATAGGAAGAATATACTGCTTCTCGCGGGCAGGATTCTCCCAATTGTACTCGATAAGTCCGATATCCGCCATCTCCTTGAGCAGTTTTTCAAGATGTTCCGGCTCCTTACCTGTCAGTTTGACAATCTCGGGCAATGTCTTGGGCTTGCGCACCTTCATTTTCAGGGCTACCTCTGCCATTTCGTCCGTAACAACGCAGGCGAGTCCCCAATACTCAGGGTCTTCCACAGTTACCTTGTGGCCTAACCTGTCGGTTATCATCTGACCTAACTGTAAAATGATTTCTCTGGGCTCACCCAAATTCTGTGGTTTGTATTCTGCCATAGCTTTTTCCTCTCTCTGTTTCGGTGTTATAAATACGGGATTGGAATTCCCGAGTTCTCACTCGCACCACGCGCGTACCTGCTCGATAAGCCAATCGGCGACAAGATCCATACCCTCGCCCGTCTTGGCGCTGACAAAGAATATCCGAGCGTCGGGATTGAGCCTTTTAATCCGCTCAACCACCGCGGCATCGTCAAAATCAAAAACACTTTTTGTATCAATCTTATTTATCAAAACACAATCGGAAACTGTAAACATCAGCGGATATTTAAGCGGCTTATCATCACCCTCAGGGACGGATAAAATCATCATATTTTTACTCGCACCGGTGTCAAATTCCGCAGGACAGACAAGATTCCCGACATTTTCCAAAATGACTAAATCCAAGTCGTCTGTTCCGAAATTCTCGATTCCCTGGCGGGTCATACCGGCGTCTAAATGGCACATTCCGCCCGTGTGAAGCTGTATAGCTCTGACGCCCGCCTGCTCAATTGCTCTGGCATCGACATCGGAATCAATGTCAGCTTCCATAACACCCATTTGCAACTTGTCCTTTAAAAGTCCGATAAGGGCTTTGAGAGTTGTGGTTTTTCCCGAACCGGGGGAGGACATTAGGTTGAGTAAAAATGTCTTTTGCTGTTTAAGCTCGTTTCGAAGAAGGTCTGCCTGCTTATCATTATTTTCAAAAACAGATTGTTTAATTTCAATCACTTTAAATTCGTCCACCGAATATTAACCCCTTTATATAAATATATTCTATCTTATTTAATTAAAACATCAAATATAGATAAAGTCAATATACGGCACAGCGGTTCTACTTTTTACTCAAACATACATACTGTATTTTGTTAAATATGACCTAATGAGCGGCTGATTTTACAAAAAAAACAGACCAAAACCATTGTTTGGCCCGTTGTATCAGAAGTTTAAAAATATCACTCTTTCGGAGCGCCGCCGACATGATTCCATTTGAGCTTTTTAAAGCTCAGATAAAGGAAAATGGTACTCATTATAAGCGAGGCAATTTCCGCTATCGGCCACGCAAACCAAACATTCTCCACCTTGCCGCTTAAAGACAGCAGATATGCCGCAGGAACGAGCACGACAAGCTGCCTTACAAGCGATACGAGCATACTGTAAACTCCCTTGCCGAGCGCCTGACAGACAGAACCCGTGATGACACAAATGCCGGCAAATAAAAAGCTCAGGCTGATTCGGCGCAGTGCCATTGTACCGATATACATCATATCCTCGCCCGCGTCAAAAATACTTAAAAGCTCGCTCGGGAACAACTGCATAATGGCAAATGCAACAAGCATTATACAAACGGCATAAACCATTGAAAGCATTACCGTTTTCTTCATTCGCTGTTTCTTGCCCGCACCGTAGTTGTACGCAATAATCGGTATCATTCCGTTATTGATACCGAAAATCGGCATAAACGCAAAACTTTGAAGTTTAAAATACACACCGAACACCGCAACGGCTGTTGTTGTAAACATGATGAGTATTCTGTTGATAAAATAAACCATAATAGAGCCTATGGCTACCATTATTACAGATGGAATTCCGACATATAATATCTTGCCGATTATCTTAAACTCCGGCTTGAACCCGGAAAGTTTTAGGGTGAGTTCCTCATTCTTATATTTATTAAACAGAATCGCCATTATTCCGGCAATTACCTGACCGATTACGGTGGCGACCGCCGCTCCGGTCACTCCGAGTTTCGGGAAAATTCCCAATCCGAAGATAAGGCACGGGTCGAGAATGATATTGATTACCGCACCGCTCATCTGACTTATCATTGAATATACGGTTTTGCCGGTTGACTGCAAAAGCCGCTCAAAAATTATCTCACTGTAAATTCCACATGCGCCGCAGCAAACAACCTGCATATACGATTTGCCCATTTTGACAATGTCGGACGACGAGGTCTGTGTACGCATAAATACACCGGATAAGAAAATTCCGATGAATAAAAACATAACGCAGAAAACCGCTTCTATCAATATACCCTGCATTGCCGCACGGTTTGCGGTTTTCCTGTCCCTCTCGCCGAGCGCCTTTGAGATGACGGCGTTAACACCTACTGCGATTCCCGTCGAAAACGCGATCATCAAATTCTGCACCGGGAAAACAAGAGAAACGGCGGTGAGCGCATCCTCACTTACCTTGGCGACAAAAAAGCTGTCAACAACATTATAAAACGCCTGCATAAGCATGGAAATTACCATAGGCAAGGACATTGATATAAGCAATTTATTGATGGGCATTACGCCCATTTTATTCTCTTTTAATCCCTTTTCCATAACTTGAATCCTCATTTTACATATTCCGTATAATATTATAACATATTACTAAATTTCAACAATTCTCACAATAAATAAACTTTTTTGAAAAACTGCCGCACTCATGAGCAAAAAGCACAATTTACACAAAAAAAGAGCAAAAGGGAAAGTTTTGCTCTTTTGCTCTGATATTTATTCAACAGGTAAAACCGCGGTGAAGGTCACGCCGCCGTTATGGTTATTTGTGACGCTGACGGTTCCCGCGTGCTGCTCCACAATATACTTGCTGACGCTTAGTCCTATACCGACATTTTGGGTTGTACCGTCATCTACGGAATAGAAACTATCAAATATGCGGTCTATCTTGTCCTCATCAATTCCGCCGCCGGTAAACATAAGATAAAGCATAGGTATCATAGCCATGGGCACCGCCGCGACAAAGGACGGAAAATCCAATCTTCCGCAGCCGACTATTATAATCTTCTTATTCTTAAATAACTTCTGAGC
>CALYOC010000024.1 GCA_945227095.1 uncultured Clostridia bacterium | reverse complement strand
TGAAAAAGTGAAAATACACCGTAATATCAAATTTTCGGCATATTGTGTTCGGCTCTCCTCACCTTAACCATAAATACACCTTGACATATTTTATGTCAAGGTGTAAAATTTATATCGGAGAGTTAAATCGTCTTCCGAAAAAAACATACGACATATTTTATGTCAAGGTGATTGTATGACCTGTATCGAATATATTTTAAAAAAAGAAAATCTGACCGCAACGAGCGTCTGCTCTCTCAAAGGGATATTCCAAGCCCAATTCACCGATTGGATAAAGCGCAGGCGCCCTGTTCCGGCAAAGCATATCTCCGCGCTTGAGGATGCCCTCGGTCTGCCGGAGAGATACTTTTTAGACAGCAAGCGGTACGCTATGCCGCTCGGAGAAAAGGAGCAGGCAAAAATAGATTTGCGCCTTTGCACGGACGAATCCGAAAAGCCGCAGCTGCAAAAAAGACTCGACAACGCGCTTCGCGTCGAACGATTTAAAAAGCTTCTCGAAAACGAAAACAACTTGGAAGAGGTAGACGCGTTTTTAAAAACCGTCCGCGTATCTCACTCCGTTTACAGCAAACCGAACCCCACGGCACCCAAGCGACCCAAGGACGAGGGTCCGTTTGTTGTCGTATCTTCAAGGTGAGCCGAAATATATAATACATATAAAAATCCGAGCCTGTCTGCACAGACTCGGATTTGTTTTTATTATATTTATTATGTCTTTGTTATAGGCGAGGGCGTGAAATGGAGCGTTTCCTCCAATACATCATTGACGGCTCGGATTGCGCTGTCAACCGCCGACACATCACCCACAACTACAAGCGAGCCGGAAAACCTATCTACAAATACAATCTCTACCTCCGCCGCCTTTGTTGCAACATCGGCGCCTATAATTGCCGCCTCACTCGGTGTGATTGTCATTATTCCGAGCGCGCCCCTGCTCTCACTGACAACGCCGAGTTTTGTATATAAATCCTCCTGTGGATTGGCTATCAAATGCGCCAAGGTCACCTGTTTGCCGGGCACATATTCCTGTATTATTCTTTGCTTATCTTCCAATTTATATACCTCCTGTCAGGCAACACTCGTAAATTAAACTCTATCAATAAAGGCTCTCGAATATCTCCGGTCTCGGATTCGGAATTACCACGCTTGAAACAACCAAGCCCTTATCGGACGCCGCCTGTGTTCCTGCCTTTACACTGCTCTCAACCGCCGACACATCGCCTGTCAGCACAACAAAGCTCTTTCCGCCGATACCTGTGGCAAGCCTGACATCAATAAGCGTGACATCCGCCGCCTTAACCGCGCTGTCCGCCGCATAAATCGCCGCAGTTACGGAGAAAAACTCCATAACTCCTACCGCGCCCGTCTGCTCGGGAACGGTGGACAGGTTGATTGCCTTTATAACCTGTCTGTCCACGCTCGGAATTACAACGCTGTCAACCGCAGTAACCCCTGCAATCGCCTCTCCGGCTTCAAGCGCGGAGGTCACCGCCGCGACCTCTCCTGTAAAAAGCACTATGTATTTTCCGGGACAAACCGCCTTTGCAAATACAAGCTGCGTATCCGCCGCCTTGAGTATGGCATCAGCCGCCTGAACTCCCTTTGCAATACTGTTGAGCTCCAAGAAACCTATTGTCTGCTGCATTTTTTACCGCCTTTCAATGACAATCTCGCCGTCTGTTTTAATAACCTCGCCGCTTATGGACGCGTGGAGATTTGTTCCGAGCGCATTTTCGGGACATTCGGCTATTTTTTGTCCTGCGACTACTCTGTCACCGACGCTGACCTTCGGTACGCAAGGCGCGCCGATATGCTGTTTGAGCGGAAGATATACTTTCTCGGCGTCCTCACACTCTTTGAAATCATCAATTTCAATATTCATAAACTCGCCCACTCCGCTGCGAATGGCAACTCTGCCGGTGGGCGCCTTCCTGTCCTCTCTGAAAGCATTGGCCTCGACGAGTCCTTTTCCCTTTTCGTACCTGATGCCCGCACGGGCAAGCTCCGCCTTGATAAGTGTGTTAACCTTTCTTGGCTGTAATCCCATAGGACAGGCGTATATTTCACAAATTCCGCACTCACAGCACAGCGCCGCCGCCTGTATGTCCGGGTCGTCCAACATCTCGTCAATAGGCCTGCAAAGACTCATTTTCCGCATAATCTTATGCGGCTCAAGGGGGTGTCCGATAAGATTTCTCGGGCACATCAAGGTGCAATAGCTGCACTGTATGCAGGCGTGCCTCGCCCTGTTCAATGTATGCTCAACCGGCATTTGAGCGCTAAGTTCATGCGCACACCCCGATGGCAATACGATAAAGCCCGATGTCGTCTTTGTAACCGAGCTTTGAAGTGCCTGTGCCTTTGTCATAGGTCTGCCCATCATTGGACCGCCGTTTAACACAAAATAATCTTCGTCAAGCGCACCGCCCGCAAGCTTTAAACAGTCTTCAAACGGAGTCCCGAGAGGTACTTTGATTACCAAAGGCTCTCTCACCCTGCCCGTGACGGTCAAAACCTTATGTGTGAACGGTTTATCGTGAATCGCATTGTAAATGCAATACATTGTGGAGACATTCGACACCACACAGCCCACATCAAGCGGTATTCCCGCCGGCGGAACGGTTCTGCCGGTAACCTCGTACACCATAACCTGCTCATCTCCCGCAGGGTAAAAGCTCTCCGGAAATTCAAATATCTCAATTTGCGCTCCGAGAGTTTCTATCGACTTTTCAAGTGCGCGCTTTTGAGCGCGATAATGCTCTTTAATCGCTATAACGCACCGCGCCGCGCCTATCTCCCGGCGAACGGCGTCTGCCGCCCAGACAATTTCGTCCGAGCAGTTAAGCATCATATATCTGTCGGTGTGTAAAAGCGGCTCACATTCAGCTCCGTTAAGTATCAGATAATCAACCGAGGAACCCGACATTTTAACATGAGTGGGGAATCCCGCGCCGCCGCAGCCTACGATTCCCGCTTCAAAAATCTTATCCTTCAAACTCATTTTTTACCACCGGACGGCTCTTTTTTAATCTCAACCGAATCCACTACTCCGACAATTGCTGCGTCCATTGGAACACTGTCGCCTCCGATTGCTCTTCTGGCCGTGCTGCCCTCGACGACGAGAACCTCGTCACCGACTCCGGCACATACCGTGTCAGCGGCCACAAATTTCGCGCCGCCGCTCTTATCGGTGGTTATCTCTTTCACTATCATCAACTTGAGGCCTTCAAGCTCCTTCTCCTTTTGAGTCGCCCAAACATGGCCTATTACTTTACAAATAATCATTTCTTTCTCCCAGGGTAACAATCAAACGAGTTCAAGTGTTTTTCCCGCGTGTAAAAACGCGTCCCTCGCAGACGGTGTGACAACAGTACCCTTTCTCGCTATTATCACATCTGTTTCACTGTTCTTAATAAGGTTGAGCGCAACGCTCTCGGTGATAATGCCCTCCGGCAAATCAGCCGCTGCGCCGGAAATATACTTCTGCGCAGGAGAAACCGCGCCCACGAGTTCAATGCCGAAGCCCTGAAGTGTTCGGACATACCCCTCAACCATTTGATAGAATCCGCCTTTTGCCGATTGCTTATACTTTCTGTGCGGCAAGCCGCTCGTGCAAAGGTACACCGGAAGTCCTTGAAAGAGCGCTCCTATTACCGCGCTCTGATTTGCGCCGTTGTCTCTGCCGAGTGCGATGTCCGACAGCTCTATCAATGACAGTTCGGCTATATAAAGACACTCATACTTCGCTGTGTCTTCGGCAGACATAGCCGACTCAACCTTCACAAAATTATACCTTGACGCAACATTGTCGGGCAGATTTCCCGCCGAGCCGACAAGCAGCGCCTTGGGCGCGTCCGCCGGCGGCTTAACCGGTGAAGAATCCGCTCCCGTCAAGCGCATAACCTCTCTCGTGATAAGCTCCACAAGTTGTTCATTGCTCAGTTGTGCCATTATTCGCCCTCCTTTATCAGGTAGGCCTTTACCTTCGGTGAATAAAGGCAGGCATTCGCTTCGTCAAAGTCAATATGTACCGCCGGTGTAAACGAGTCCTTGACTCTGACAACCACATCTTCAAACACAACCGGTCTTTCACCGCTGACTCTGATTTTTACCTTTTCTCCGTCCTTGACGCCGTACCTTTCGGCGTCCTTATCCGACAAATGCACATGCCGCTTTGCTATAATCGCACTCCCTGCTGCATTATAGCACGCGCTGTCGCTGACGAGAAAAACATCAGCCGCACCGCTTAAATCTCCCGAAAGATTTACAGGCGCTTTAATGCCCAACGCCCTGCAATCGGTTGCGGAGAGCTCCGTTTGAACTGCCGAGCGCTCGGGTCCCAAAACCGCCACGCCGCAAAACTCGCCGCGCGAAGTTACAACCTTAACCCTCTGCTCGGAAAGAAACTCTCCTGTCTGCGAGAGGTATTTTTTCGGTGTGAGTACCGCGCCCTCACCAAACAAGGCTTCCACCGCCTGTTTAGTCAAATGCACATGTCGCCCGGACGCTTCCAAAAGTATTTCATTGTCAGCCGCGGGCTGTGCGTTTTCACCGCACACACAGCGGGTATTTTCAATGTTGCTCAACACGCGTGAGACAACATCTCTTATTTCCTTTTCATTCAAACTACTTCACCTCTCTGCCGGAGATTGTCTTGCACTCAAGTATATACACCGCGCTCGAAAGTCTGTTGAGAGCTTCGATGATATCCGTGCGCTCTTCATTAAATGCTTTTGCCGCGCTGATTTCCGCTTCTCTGACTTGTGCGCGCAACAAATTCAGGGTGAGAACGCTCTCGCCCATTGTGTAATCCGGTATGGGATGATTTATACCGAAGTATTTTTTAACATTGTGAGATCTCTCTCTTATCTGCTCGCTGTCGAGGCCGAATATGCAAATTCTTTTGACCGGAATATCCTTGACCTCTGCCCCTAAAATCTCCCTTGTAAATTCCAAAATCTCGGACAAGTCCTTCACAAGGGAGTTCTCTCCCTCTCGATTCGCCGCCGCCTGCGCGCATAATATCTGCGCCTGCAAGGTGTCGAGCTTTCCGCGAAATTCAATTCTCGGGTCGGTCTTTTTGACAAGGACATTTCCTCTCAAATGAGTCATATTTTCAGGCTTTTGAGCGTATCCTTTTCCGGTTTCGGCGTCCACATATGTAAACGCGCCGTTTTTCTTAATAGGAGTATATGACATGGTTTTACCGCCCGAACACACGGTGTTCTCCCTGACAAGGCGAATACCGTGCTTTTTCATATAATCCATAGCGAGCTCCGTCACAAACACATCCTTTCCGATGTGCACTTCATTGAAGTCCTCGCTAAGGCGCATTGACCTGAGGTCTGCCTCGGTTAAAATCTTACCCATGGTAAAAATTCACTCCAATATTATTTGAGAGTCGGCAAAATATACTCAACATCGCCGTGAGGACGAGGAATAACATGTACGCTGACAAGCTCTCCTACCTTGCTTGCGGCAGCCGCTCCTGCGTCAGTTGCGGATTTAACCGCTCCGACATCTCCGCGAACCATAACCGTTACAAGTCCGCCACCTACATGTACCTTGCCGATAAGCTTAACATTTGCCGCTTTTACCATGGCATCTGCCGCTTCGATAGAACCTACAAGTCCTTTTGTCTCAACCATTCCCAATGCAATTGTGTCTGCCATAATGATTTCCTCCTTGCCGCTTTTGCGGTAATATTTGTTATTTATAAATTAAATTATTTGCTTTTTGCGTCTGTTTTGAGTGAGGGAAGAATGTACTCAACATCGCCGTGAGGACGAGGAATGACATGTACGCTGACAAGCTCGCCTACCTTGCTTGCCGCCGCTGCTCCTGCGTCGGTAGCCGCTTTTACCGCTCCGACATCTCCGCGAACCATAACCGTTACAAGTCCGCCGCCTACATGCTCCTTGCCGATAAGTCTTACATTTGCTGCTTTTACCATGGCGTCCGCCGCCTCGATAGAGCCTACAAGTCCTTTTGTCTCAACCATTCCCAATGCAATTGTGTCTGCCATTTTAATTGCCTCCTAAATATATTTGTTTATTTTTTACCTTTTATTACAATCCAAGGCGGGAAATTACCGCTTTGGCTATTGCCTCAATATCCGAATCGGTGACTCGGTCCTCACTCGTGCCCTGCGCCGGTGAGGGTGAATAATTTGTGCCTGCCGATGTGCGTATATCATCGTGACTTACTCCGCTGATTGGCGGTGTGAACTTCTTCGCAGCGGAAGAGCCGACAGGGGAAGCTGCGCTTTGCACCGAACCGACAGCCGCCTTGCACGGCGAGGTTCCCTTGATATCCTCCAGCTCCTTAACTCCGTAAGCAACTCTGCGGAAATTGAGCAGGTTCATCGGCGATATGTTATCGCTTGTGGCACTGCCGCCGACTGCTCCGCAGCCAAGTGTCAGCGCCGGAGCAAGATTTGTTGTAACTCCGACTCCGCCCAATGCTCCCGGTGTGTTTACAAGAAGTCTTGAAACAGGTTTTTTAAGGGCAAATTCTCTTATTACATTTTTATTTTCGGAATGTATGGTCATTGTGTGACCGCTGCCCTCGTTCTCCAATATTCTGATACAGGTTTCGCACGCCTTTTCCCAGTTATCCTCAACAAAGAACGCAAGAATCGGACAAAGCTTCTCTCTTGAATACGGGAATTTTTTACCGATGTCTCTCTGCCTTGAAACAAGAACCCTTGTGCCCTGCGGAATTTCAATGCCCGCCATCTGCGCTATCGCCTGCGCCGTCTTTCCGACTATCTGCGGATTCATTGTGCCGTTGGCACGAAGCAGGAACGAGGATAGCTTTTCGCTCTGAGCGGGAGTTAAGAAATATCCTCCCTGCTTTCTGACTTCCTCCTCGACCTCTTTTTCAATTATCTTCTCGGTGACAATCGACTGCTCGGATGCACAAATTGTTCCGTTGTCAAAAGTCTTGCTGTCGAAAATCCTCTTGACCGCAAGGGGTATGTTCGCACTTCTCTCGATATAAGACGGTCCGTTTCCCGGACCTACGCCGATTGCCGGGGTGCCGGAGGAGTATGCCGCGTGTACCATCGCTTCACCGCCGGTGGCGAGAATGAGATTTGTATCCTTATGCCTCATAAGCTCGTTAGTTGCCTGCACCGTTGTCAAACTGATACAACCGATTGTTCCGACGGGCGCGCCCGCGCGCTCCGCTGCGTCCTTGATTATCTTATAAGTCTCCAGAATAGCCTTCTTCGCGCCGGGGTGGGGACTGATAATTATTGCATTTCCCGCCTTGATTGAAATAATTGTCTTATAAAGAACTGTCGAGGTTGGATTTGTCGAGGGAATGAGTGCCGCGATAACGCCGACGGGTACGGCAACCTCCATTATGCCCTTTACAGGATACTCATTGACAATGCCCACCGGTTTCATATCCTTGCAGTATTCACAGGTGAACGTGCTTAACAGCCGGTTTTT
>CALYOC010000023.1 GCA_945227095.1 uncultured Clostridia bacterium | reverse complement strand
CACATGTGGGTTCGTTGAGTTTGGACTTTTTAAGGTTGTAGGAGTAAACCTCTTCGGAAGAACCGTCGGCTTTTGCCGCGTTGATGGTAACGGTGAGAGTGTCGCCGTCAACTTTAACCGCGGAGTATGTGTAAAGCTCGTTGAGTTCACCCTTTGTTGTCACAGAAGCGAAGTAATCCGAGAAGCCGAACAATTCGTCAACGGCTGTTTTATCTTTGACTTTGTATGTCTTTATACCGGCTTTTCCGGCGATTGTGTAAACAGTTCCGCCTGCATTGGTGATTAAGCCCGACTCGTCAAATTTGTTGCTGACATTGCCGTCGTTAATAGCGTTTGTGCTGAGAATAACGTGGTCATGACCGCTGAGTACAACATCAATTCCCAGCTGCGGGAAGAGCTTTGAAAGCTGAGCTCTCAATGCAACAACGTCCTTATCGTCATAGTGAGAAGCGTTGGAGTAGATACTCTTGTGCATTGTGAGAATTTTCCAAGTCTTATCGGTGCTTTGACAACTCTTTTTGAGCCACTCAACCTGTGCGTCGGAAAGGGTGTTGTCGGAGTTCAGGTCATTGGTGTTAATTACCATAAAGTGAACATCGTTGTAGTCGAAATCGTAGTACAGACCGTCGGCTGTATCCTGGTCGGCGGGAGCTGAGCCCTTGTCAATATTGTAGTAGGTGTCCTGCGCCGCAGAGAAGCCTGCGTTAAGGAGATTTCCTTTTCCGTTTCCTTTGGGCTCGTGGTTACCTGAAGTGGAGGCGATTGTGTAATCGGTCATACCGTCAACGCCGAGTGCCCAGGACCATTGTCTCATATTTGCGCCGTAGTCAACCATATCTCCGGCTTGCACAATAAATTTTGCCTCGGGATAAGAGGACTTAACAGCCTTCATAACGGTTCCGACGGATTCTTCGTACTGAGCCTTTGTTTGTCCCTGGTTGTCAGACATACCGATAAAGGTGAAGGGAGAGTTGTCGCCCTGTGCAGTTTCCATAGCGGCAGGTGCACTCCAATAGCCTTTGGCAGCGTCACCGACACGGTATGTGTATTTCTTTCCGGCTTCCAATCCGCTGACGGTGATTGCGTGGCGATACATCGTCTTTCCTTCGGAGCAGGTGTAAACGCCGATATCCAGGGTGGGATATACAAGTGATGTCAATCCGTCCTTTTCGTCTTTTGTAACATTGACATTTACAAGATCCTCAGAGGTGAAATCAGCCTCAGTGGCATTTGCTTTGTAAGGAATAATCTGAATGTCAGAGCCTGTTATCCGGAATCTTGTGAACCAATTGAACTTCTTTGTTGTCGCAGTATCGCTTCCGAAGGATACTGAAATTGTGTTCGGCAGCATATAGTTTTCAACTGTCGGAACGGTTGCGGCAAGCTTTTTGTATGAAATTTCGTTTTGGTTGTCGTTTCCGCTGACAAATCCGCTTCCTATGAGGTCATAGGGATTAACTACATAATCTCCGTGTGTTGTACCCTTTTCGGAGAAGCAGGGGTCCTCGTTGAAGGAGGCGAGAGCGGTGACAAGCAGGTCGGATACTATAGTGAGTTGACTTTCGTTAAGGAAATCGTCAACTGTGCCAAATATGAAATACTCGATAAGTGAGGCTGTATCGGTTACATTCTTTGTTTGAGTTTTTCCGGTGGTGAAGTCCTTAAATTCGTAAGAATCCTTAACAATCTTTCCTGCCCACTTGTTGACAATTGTTACAACGGGAACTTCCTTTGCGTCTGTTCCCAAAACAAGTTGTCTGATGGTGGGGTATTGGAGAATACCTGCGAAATCGGGAAGAACTTTATAAACTTCGTCGGCGTTGATTGTTATTCCGTCGAGTAAGTCGAAAAGGATTCCCTTTGATTTGCCGATTTCCTTTCCGGAAAGCACAAGGCTAATCGGGTTGCCTTCTTCATCCTTTCCGTACAGGAGAAGGTTTACAAGGTAGTCGATGAGCTCGTGGATAGTCTTATTACCGTCTGTAATTTCGTCATAGACTTTGTCCATATCGACGGGAGTGTAAAGTCCTGCGAGCTTAGCGTTTGTGCCGGCGGCAACGCTTGCTTCGTCACCTGTGTAGTGAGCGATGAGACATTGTGTTGCAATCTCATTGAGCGTGTATCCTGCAATCTCGTAGTTGAGAAGCTGGTCGATAAGTGTTTGTGCTGCTGTACGCAGAGTGGTGTTGTCTGCAAGGTAAGCGGCGTTTATCTTATCAATTAGTTCGTCTGCAAGTGAGATTATATCGCTTCTTTGGAAGGTGATAACGGAGAAGGTGACTTCCTCCGGCAGATTTTCTGTGAGCCATTGGTCGAGGTCTGAGCCGAGAATGCCGGAAAGTAAGCCTTTCAAGCCTCCGTTTGCCATAATTTGTTGATATGTTTTTCCGTTGAGATAACCGTCAACCATATTTCCGGCCATCTGTTTAATGCTGGGAATTATAACTGACTCGGCGTCTCCGTCAGCGGTCGCCTTAGTGCGTCCGCCCATAAATGCGTAGATTCCGTAGTTAGCCATAAAGGGCTTGGAAATCTTGCCGTAGGGGTTGCCGTTTTCATCAACATTTGTATGACTGAGGTCGCAGAGGTTTTTATTTGTAGTGTACTCAACATTTTCTATCAACTTCAGCTTGATATAATCGGGATTCAGCGCGTTTATATCATCTATTGTTGTTGAGTAATCAGGTGTGCCGTCTTCGTTGTAAGAATAGTAGCATTTTGACAGGTCAACCTGTGCGTCTCTGTCGCAGTCAACAACCTGTGTTGTGCATTTTACAGAGCCGTCGTCATTTTGGTCGAATGATACTTCTCTGAAAGACTGCGGGAAACTTCCGGAGAGAGCGCCGGTTTCTATATCGTAAATTGTTTCGCCGTTTGTGTTGGTGTAGGAGCCTACATCGTTGCAGTGCATATGACCTGAAAGGGTGTAGTGCATACCTGCGTCTGCAAGCTCGGAACAGAGGTTTTCCCAATCGGGATAGATAAACATTCTCAAAACGGCGCTTTGAAGCGTGAAGTGGGGAAGAACGGCATAGTGGCTCATTCCGATTACAACTTGTCCGTTTTCCTTTGCTTTTGAGCATTCGTTCTTAATCCAGTTGAGGTGTGCGGGGGACATATAGCAGCCTGTGTACTGTCCCTGTCTTTTTTCACCGGCAACGGTTACTTCCTCTGCATCGGGTGCGTCTGGTGAATACTCGCTGCTGTCGAAGGCTATGAGTTTCATCTTTGTTCCGTCACCTGTGGTGAGGTCGGCGGAGTAGGAGAGGTTTGCATATTCGTCTGCAAAGGTGTAAGCGCCTCTCTTGTTAAGACCGATAGAGTCCTTGTAGTATGTAACATTAAGTCCGCAGTCATCGTCATCCTCGCCGTATCCTAAGTCATAGTAAATTTCAGCGAAGCTTGCAGATGTTGTGCAAACAGAGTCGGCAGCCTCTTTTGAAGATGAACCGAGAACAACCTTTCCGTTTTTATCATAGAAGGTACCGTTATACAGGTTGATGTCGTGGTTACCGTTGATGACAAACACATGGAATTGAGGGTCATACTTCTTCCTCATTTGCTCCTGGAAACTTCTTAAAAATGTAGCAAGCATAACATGGTTGTTGTACTCACCGTTTGATGTCAGGTCACCTGTTATAAAAACATATCGGAGGTGCTTTTCCCGAACATCTTTTTCAATCGCGGTAAATGTTGCGTTGAGTATGGGGAATGTTTCGCCCAAAACCTTGTTGTAAAGGAGCACATCTTCCCGATAATCTCTTGACGCGTTTTCGATGAGAAGCTCACTGAAAACGTGCACGTCGGACATTTGAATAAAGTCAATGCCCTCACCGTCATCGGTGATAGCGGTTTGTACGGTGTAGTTTTTGCTTGCCTTTTTAACTTCACCGTAGTTGTGGTCAGCGGTGTCGCGGCTCGTAATATCTTCGACAATATCGTAGATTTCGTCCTCGTCGCCTTTTTCGGCGGCGTCGTTAAGAGCCCGGACGGAAGCGGCGTCGGCTGCGTTCTTTTCGTCTGTCATTTCCGCAAATGCAAGTGTGGGCATAGCGGAAAAAATCATAACAAGCGAAAGGATTAGTGCCAAAACCTTTGATGATTTTTTCATTATTGTTCCTCCAGTCAATGAAAATTATTGCAGAATTATTCTATCATATATATTAATATAAATAAATAATAAAAAGATTCAAATTTAATTTTTGTATATTTAACCAAATATATATCCTATTTTTTGTGTATTTTACTAATTGAAATTTTACGATTTTTCGTACCGAAATCAGATTATGAGAGCCGCGGGCCTATGGGCTGAGATTGCGTTGAAATTATACAATTTTGCACTAAATATGTTAAAATCACCGAAAAGTGATTGCTCATTTTTCGGTGGTTTTTCTGTGTTTAAAATTTATTTGCTTTCCTTTTGCCTTTTTACCACTTTGAGTCTTGAGAAATCCTCTCTCTCTTTTTCTTCAAGGCTTTCGGATATAAATTTTATCGTCTTTTCATAATTAGGAATGACGATATTTTTGAAAGCCTTGGCCCTGTTGTTAGTTCTGCTTATTGCGTTTGCCAAGCTGTAAACGCTGCTTTCGATTTCGCAGAGCTTTACGGTGAGTTTTTTCACTTCGTAAAAGTCAAAATACGCCTTGTCAAGCAGGGAGTTTGTGGAGTTCATCATATAACTGACAGAGGGCGGGGAGTCCTTCAAATGAACCGTCGGTATCTCGACGCCCATAACGCTCCGATAGTCAATTTCAAGTCCGTTATCGGCCGGCTCGGTTCTCGCCGTTTCCTCGCAGCTTCCGAGCGTGAGGTTGGCTTTTTGAAGTGAAGTATATGCCTTTTTGTATGCTTCGTTTATCTGCTCTTGTATGCTCTGTGCGGCTTCGATAAGCGACATCATTTCTCGCGTGAGAATATTTCGCTTTTTATCCAAAAGGTCAAAACCCATGGTGGCGAGATCCAAGGATTTTTTTGACGCCATTAGGTTGCCTTTTGTGGGGAAAACCTGTGCCATAGGTTTCACCTCCTCGATTGTTCTCTGTTATTATTTTTCAGCTTCGGAATCCTCGTTGTGTGCTCCGTGGTAATATTTATCGAGCATATCATCACTGATTCTGTCAAGGCTTTCTCTTGGCAGCATTGATAGTAAATCCCAGCCCAAGTCAAGCGTTTGCTCAATGCTTCTGTTGGCTGAATAGCCTTGGTTGATAAACACTTGGTCGAACTTTTTACCAAATTCCAAAAGCAGCTTGTCGGCGGGAGAGAGTTCATCCTCTCCGATTACGCCTGCCAAGCTTTTTGCGTCCTGTACTTTTGAGTAGCAGGCGAAAAGCTGGTTGCTCAGTTGAACATGGTCCTCTCTCGTGTATCCTTTACCTATACCGTCCTTCATAAGTCTTGACAGCGAGGGGAGTACATTTATCGGAGGATAGATACCCGATGTATCCATACTTCTGTCGAGCGTTATTTGCCCCTCCGTGATATATCCCGTAAGGTCGGGTATAGGGTGAGTTATGTCGTCATTAGGCATAGTGAGAATCGGAATTTGAGTGACAGAACCGCTTTTTCCTTCGATAATTCCCGCTCTTTCATAAAGTGAAGCAAGGTCTGAGTACATATATCCCGGATAGCCCTTTCTGCCCGGAATTTCGCCCTTTGAAGATGAAAATTCGCGAACCGCTTCGGCGTATGAAGTCATATCCGTGAGTATTACAAGTATGTTTTTACCTAATTCGTAAGCCAGGTATTCTGCGGCTGTGAGAGCGCAGCGCGGAGTCATTATTCGCTCGATAATGGGGTCGTTTGACAGATTGAGGAACATTGTAACTCTCTGCATAACGTTTGCCTGTTCAAAGGATTTTCTGAAATACTCGGCGACGTCGTTTTTTACTCCCATTGCGGCAAATACTATGGCAAAATCCGAGCCGTCCGAAACGCTTGCCTGCTTAACAATTTGTACTGCAAGCTCGTTGTGCTTCATACCGGAGCCGGAGAAAATCGGCAGTTTTTGACCTCTAATCAGCGTGGCAAGACAGTCTATCGAGGATATTCCCGTATTGATATAGTTTCTCGGATAAACCCTTGAAACAGGATTTATCGGTTTTCCGTTGATATTTTCTTTTTTGACAGGGTATATGTCGCCCAAGCCGTCAATCGGCCTGCCCAAGCCGTCAAAGACTCTGCCGAGAATTTCGGGCGAAAGTCCCAATTCCATAGGCTTTCCGGTCAGCCTTGTGCTCGTGTTTTCCAGGGAGAGACCTCTTGTTCCTTCAAAGACCTGAATAACCACCTTATCTCCGGAAATTTCGCAGATTCTTCCGACTCTTTTCTCTCCCGAATCAAGGTGAATTTCCACCATTTCCTCGTATTTTGCGTTTGTGCAGCCTTCAAGGACGATAAGAGGGCCGTTGATTTGCTTTAAGCCGATGTGTTCTAAAATCATTTTTTGCCCTCCTTAGAGAATGTGGAATTTCTTTTCCAAAATGCCGTCGATTTCAGCGGTGTATTTGTCGTATTCTTCGATGTTATCATTTGTAACGGTGGTTTTCATCCTGATAATGTTATCGAAAATGCCGAGTGCCAGAACCTGCGAGAGGGGAATTTGCTTGGCAACGATTTTCTTGCATTTGTGATACAAGTGAAGAATTATTTTCATCATTTTATACTGCTTTTCGATTGTGGCGTAGGTATCTACCGGGTTGAGCGCGTCCTGTTGTAAGAATCCGAGTCTTATCACGCGCGCAATCTCAATGACAAGTTTTTGACTGTCGGGCAAAACATCGGAGCCTATGAGCTTAACAATTTCCATAAGGCTCGCTTCCTCTTGGAGAATTGCTGAGATTTCATCCCTGCAGGTTTTGAAATCTTCCGCGATGTTTTCCGCGTACCAATCGTTCAAATCGTTGATGTATTCGCTGTAACTTGTTAACCAGTTGATTGAAGGGTAGTGACGCGCGTACGCAAGTGCCTTGTCAAGCGCCCAGAAGCAGCGGGTAAACCTCTTTGTGTTTTGAGTTACAGGCTCCGAAAAGTCAGAGCCCTGAGGAGAAACGGCGCCGATGAGCGTCACCGAGCCCTCACTGCCGCTCAAGGTTTTCATATATCCGGCTCTTTCGTAGAATTCGGAAAGCCTTGACGGAAGATAGGCGGGGAATCCCTCGTCGGCGGGCATTTCTTCAAGCCTGCCGCTTATTTCTCGGAGTGCCTCTGCCCAACGGGAGGAGGAGTCCGCCATCATAGCGGTGTGGTATCCCATATCCCTGTAATATTCAGCTAAAGTTACACCGGTGTATATTGACGCTTCACGAGCCGCAACGGGCATATTTGAAGTGTTTGCGATAAGTATTGTCCTGTCCGTCATCGGGTTTCCGGTTTTCGGGTCGGTAAGTTCGCTGAACTCCTGAAGCACCTGGATCATCTCGTTTCAGCGCTCGCCGCAGCCGACGTAAATGATTATATCCGCGTCACACCATTTTGCAATTTGGTGTTGTGTAACGGTTTTACCTGTTCCGAAACCTCCGGGTATGGCTGCCGCGCCGCCCTTTGCGAC
>CALYOC010000022.1 GCA_945227095.1 uncultured Clostridia bacterium | reverse complement strand
ACCTTGTGTGATATCCGCCTCACTGGCAACACCGCCGGTGTGGAATGTTCTCATTGTGAGCTGTGTACCGGGCTCACCGATTGACTGAGCCGCAATGATACCTACGGATTCACCGATTGCAACAGACCTGCCGGTAGCAAGGTTTGAACCATAGCACTTGACACAGACGCCTGATTTAGACTTACAGGTCAACAGTGAACGGATTGTGGCCTCCTTAACGCCGGCATCGACAATTCTCTGCGCGTCGTCAGCCGTCATCATACGGTCTGTTCCCATAATCTCTTTGCCGTCAACCACAATCGGCTCAAGCAAGTATCTGCCCACAAGACGCTCTGCAAACGGCTCGATAACTTCCTTGCCGTCCATAATGGCACTGACCTTGAGTCCGTGCTTGCAACCGCAGTCGTGCTCACGGATAATTACCTCTTGAGATACATCGACAAGACGACGGGTGAGGTAACCGGAGTCTGCGGTACGAAGTGCTGTATCTGCAAGTCCTTTACGCGCTCCACGAGAAGAAATGAAGTATTCCAAAACACTGAGTCCTTCACGATAGTTGGAACGGATAGGTACTTCGATTGTTTTACCTGCGGTATTCGCGATAAGTCCGCGCATACCTGCCAACTGGCTCAACTGTCCCATAGAACCACGGGCACCTGAGTCAACCATCATATAGATGGGATTGGGCTTTTCTTCGTTGACCTTCTTGATATAGCTGCTCAACTCATCTCCGACCTGAGATTTACATTTCTCCCAACAATCGGTAACCGCCTTGGAGCGCTCCTCGGAGCTCATAAGACCTCTGCGGTACATTGCAACTATGGAGTCAACCTTCTTCTCTGCCTCGTCCACAAGTTCCCACTTGTTCGGAGGAATGACAGCGTCACAAACGGCAACTGTAATGCCGCTTCGGGTAGAGTATTTATATCCCTGCGCTTTGATGTCGTCGAGCACATCGGAGGCGGTTCTGACTCCGTGCACCTTTATACAAGCGTCAACAATCTTGGAAAGTCCTTTTTTATCAACAAGAAATTCAACTTCAAACTTGAATTCGTTTTCAGGGTCGCTTCTGTCAACAAATCCCAAATCCTGCGGGATAGGATTGTTAAATATCATTCGACCGATTGTTGTTGTGACAAGTTTCGAGCGTTTTACTCCGTTAATTTCTTTTGTCATTCTGATTTTACAGAGGGTGTGAAGGCTCTGTTCGCCCTCCTCATACGCCATAATGGCTTCGTTCTTATCTCTGTAAACATTATATATAGTGTGCTCTTCTCCGTTTTCATCTCTCACAACTTTCGGAGCACCCTTTTCGTTCGGGTCATTCGATACCATTGTCAAATAGTACGAACCCAAAATCATATCCTGTGTGGGTACGGTTACGGGGTTACCGTCAGAGGGCTTGAGCAGGTTATTTGCCGCAAGCATAAGGAAACGGGCCTCTGCCTGTGCCTCCGCGGAAAGAGGAAGGTGAACAGCCATTTGGTCACCGTCAAAGTCCGCGTTAAACGCTGTACAAGCAAGGGGGTGAAGTTTAATTGCTTTACCCTCTACAAGCACGGGCTCAAATGCCTGAATTCCCAAACGGTGAAGTGTGGGAGAACGGTTGAGCATTACAGGGTGGTCCTTGATAACGATTTCAAGAGCGTCCCATACCTCCGGATTGGCTCTCTCAACCATCTTTCTCGCCGACTTGATGTTGCTCGCAACTCCCGTTTCAACCAACCTTTTCATAACAAAAGGCTTGAAAAGTTCAAGAGCCATTTGTTTGGGCAAGCCGCACTGATACATTTTAAGCTCCGGTCCGACAACGATAACCGAACGGCCGGAATAGTCAACTCTCTTTCCGAGAAGGTTTTGACGGAAGCGTCCCTGCTTACCTTTAAGCATATCCGAAAGAGATTTCAACGGGCGATTGTTAGGTCCGGTAACAGGTCTGCCTCTGCGTCCGTTATCTATGAGCGCGTCAACAGCCTCTTGAAGCATTCTCTTTTCATTTCTGATAATTATTTCAGGTGCTCCCAATTCCAAGAGCCTTTTAAGCCTGTTGTTTCTGTTGATTACCCTTCTGTAAAGGTCATTCAAGTCACTTGTGGCAAATCTTCCTCCGTCAAGATGAACCATAGGACGAATATCCGGCGGAATTACGGCGATTACATCTAAAATCATCCACTCCGGTTTATTGCCGCTGGTCTTAAACGCTTCAATTACCTCAAGGCGCTTTGCAATTCTGACCTTCTTCTGCCCATTTGCCGTTTCAAGCTCCTCGCGAAGACTTGCGTCAAGAGCCTCAATGTCGATTTCCTGAAGCAATTCCTTGATTGCCTCGGCACCCATTCCGGCTCTGAAGTCGTCCTCGTACTTCTCCTTCATATCCTGATACTCTTTTTCGGTGAGAGTTTGCATTTTTTCCAACGGAGTATCACCGGGGTCGAGGACTATATAAAGAGAAAAGTATAAAACTTTCTCTAAAAGGCGGGGTGAAATGTCAAGAGTCAAGCCGATTCTTGACGGAATTCCCTTAAAATACCAGATATGTGAAACGGGAGCTGCGAGCTCAATGTGTCCCATCCTCTCACGGCGAACCTTCGCCCTTGTGATTTCAACGCCGCAGCGTTCACAGATTTTGCCCTTATCGCGGATTCTCTTATACTTACCGCAGTGACATTCCCAGTCCTTCTGCGGACCGAAAATCCTTTCGCAGAAAAGTCCGTTTGGCTCGGGCTTTAATGTACGGTAGTTAATCGTCTCCGGCTTTGTTACTTCACCTCTTGACCAACTTCTTATCTGTTCGGGTGAAGCAAGACCGATTTTTATTGAATCAAATGTGATATTTTCCATTTGCGAACCTCTTTCTTAATAAGTTAGATTTGAAACCGAATGAGAAAACCGAATGTTTATCATTCTTCCTCAAAGACATCTTCGCCGCCGGTGTAGCCGACCATTATGTCTTGTTCTTCACCCTCTGTTCCGAAACCTTCGCTGCTCTCAAAATCCTTAACCGTTTCTTCTTCGAATACCGGCATTTCGGGAACAACCATATCATCGGGGTCATCAAAGGACTGTTTGAGGTCGATTTCTCGCTTATCTTCATCCAAAACTTTTACATCAAGTCCCAGAGATTGAAGTTCCTTAACCAAAACCTTGAACGATTCGGGTACTCCCGGTGTGGGCACATTCTGACCTTTGACAATTGCTTCATATGTCTTAACCCTTCCGACGACATCATCGGATTTAACCGTCAATATCTCTTGCAGGGTGTATGCCGCACCGTACGCTTCAAGTGCCCAAACCTCCATCTCACCGAAACGCTGACCGCCGAATTGAGCTTTACCGCCCAAGGGCTGCTGCGTTACAAGTGAATAAGGTCCTGTGGAACGAGCGTGCAACTTATCGTCGACAAGGTGATGAAGCTTTAAGAAGTACATATATCCGACTGTTATCGGGTTGTCAAACTTCTTACCTGTTCTGCCGTCATACAGCTCTGTCTTTCCGTCCTCGCTGAATCCTGCGTCGGAAAGACACTGCCTGATATCCGCCTCGTGCGCTCCGTCAAATACGGGAGTCATTATCTTCCAGCCCAATGCCTTTGCCGCATAACCGAGGTTGACTTCAAGCACCTGTCCGATATTCATACGAGAAGGTACGCCCAACGGGTTCAAGCATATATCAAGCGGGCGGCCGTCCGGAAGGAAGGGCATATCCTCCTGCGGAAGTATTCTCGAAACGACACCCTTGTTTCCGTGTCGTCCCGCCATTTTATCTCCCACTTGAATCTTACGCTTTTGCGCGATATAACATCTGACTATTTTATTTACTCCGGGGCTGAGCTCGTCGCTGTTCTCTCTTGTGAATACCTTGACATCGACGATGATGCCGTATTCACCGTGGGGAACACGCAGCGATGTATCCCTAACTTCTCTTGCCTTTTCACCGAAGATTGCTCTTAAAAGCCTTTCCTCGGCTGTGAGCTCTGTTTCACCCTTAGGTGTAACCTTACCCACAAGTATATCTCCGGAATGAACCTCCGCACCTATGCGGATAATTCCGTTTTCATCCAAATCCCTGAGCGCATCCTCACCGACATTTGGAATATCCCTTGTGATTTCCTCGGCGCCCAGTTTTGTGTCGCGAGCCTCCAACTCGAATTCTTCGATATGAATTGAAGTGTACATATCCTCGCGGACTACCCTCTCGTTGAGAAGAACGGCGTCCTCGTAGTTATAACCCTCCCAGGTCATAAATCCGATAAGCGCGTTTTTACCCAAGCTGATTTCACCGTCGCAAGTGGCCGGTCCGTCGGCGATTACCTGGTGCTCTTTAATCTCCTCACCTACATCTACGATAGGTCTCTGGTTTATACAGGTTCCCTGATTGGAGCGCATAAACTTGGTGAGCTCGTAGGTGTCGATTTCGCCGTTTTTAGCTCTGACGACAATCTTATCCGCAGAGCAGTTGACAACCTTACCGGCACGCTTTGAAACAACTGTAACGCCAGAGTCAAGCGCCGCCTTGTACTCCATACCTGTTCCGACTACGGGTGCTTCTGTTTTAAGAAGCGGCACAGCCTGCCTCTGCATGTTTGAACCCATCAACGCACGGTTTGCATCGTCATTTTCAAGGAAGGGAATCATTGCCGTGGCGACAGATACTACCATTCGCGGTGATACATCCATATAGTCAACCTGTGACGGGGCAACCTCGATAAACTCATCGCGGTAACGGCAGAGAACCTTGGAATGCTTAAAGTTGTTTTCCTCGTCCAAGGGCTCGTTCGCCTGCGCGACAACGAAGTCATCCTCGACATCGGCTGTCATATACTGATAAGTGTCGAGCACCTTGCCGGTCTGCTTGTCAACCGGTCTGAACGGAGCCTCGATAAATCCATATTCATTTATCCTTGCAAAGGTTGCAATATAAGAAATAAGTCCGATGTTGGGTCCTTCGGGTGTCTCAATGGGACACATACGGCCGTAGTGGCTGTAATGAACATCACGAACTTCAAATCCGGCACGGTCTCTTGAAAGTCCGCCGGGGCCGAGAGCCGAAAGACGCCTTTTGTGAGTCAATTCGGCAAGCGGGTTTGTCTGGTCCATAAATTGTGACAACGGAGATGAACCGAAAAATTCTTTTATAGCGGCGACTACCGGACGAATGTTAATCAGGTCCTTAGGAGTGATTTCGGCAGTGTCCTGCGTTTGAGTTGTCATTCTCTCGCGGACAACTCTCTCCATTCTTGTAAAGCCTATGCGAACCTGGTTTTGAAGAAGCTCACCTACAGAACGGATTCGGCGATTGCCCAAGTGGTCAATATCGTCAACTGTTCCGACTCCGTTTGCAAGACAGGTCACATAGTTAATTGAAGCGAAAATGTCATCCAAGGTGATATGCTTCGGAATGAGGTCATCCGCTCTGAGCTTGATATTTTCAATCAACGCCTCTTTGTCCGAGCCGAACTCATCAAGAAGCTCAGCAAGAACCTTAAAGGATACCTTTTCATTGATTCCGTCCTCTCTCAAATCGGTGTCGATATATTTGTAAATATCAACCATTCCGCTGGAGATAATCTTAACTTCCTTAGTTGCTTCCTTGCTTAGAGATTCCTTATCCTCAACTACGACATAGGCTTCCATAACGCCCATATCTTCTATTTCCGCCGCACGGTCTTTTTTAATCATCTCACCGGCTTCAGCCACAATCTCACCCGTGAGAGGATTGGCGATAGGTCTTGAAAGTTTATGACCTGCGAGTCTTGACGCCAAGCCGAGCTTTTTGTTGTATTTGTATCTGCCGACTCTCGACAAGTCATAACGGTGAACATCGAAAAGAAGTCCGTCGAGATGTGCCTGGGCAGTCTCCAATGTAGGAGGCTCCCCGGGACGAAGCTTTTTATATACCTCGAGGAGCGCTTCCTCGGTGTTTTTAGTAGTGTCTTTTTCGATTGTGGCAAGTATTTTGCTGTCCTCACCGAAAAATTCGAGAATTTCAGCGTCAGAACTGATTCCCAATGCACGGATGAATGTAGTAATCGGGATTTTTCTGTTCTTGTCGATTCTGACATAGAAAACATTGTTTGAATCCGTCTCATATTCGAGCCAAGCACCCCTGTTGGGTATGATTGTGTTTGAGAACAATTCGTTGGAGGAGTTGTCATGGTCCATAGTGTAATAAACGCCCGGTGAACGAACAAGCTGAGATACGATTACGCGCTCCGCTCCGTTTATCACAAAGGTGCCGCTGTCGGTCATAAGCGGGAAATCGCCCATAAAGATGTTCGATTCCTTAACCTCTCCGGTCTCCTTGTTAGTGAGGCGGCATTTGACCTTCAGGGGAGCGGCATATGTGGCGTCCCTGGTCTTGCACTCAGCGACGGTGTATTTGGGTTCCTCGTCCATTGTGTAGTCGATGAACTCCAAAACAAGATTTCCGGAATAGTCAACTATTTCCGAAATGTCTCTGAATACTTCCTTGAGCCCTACATCTAAAAACCACCGGTACGAATTCTTCTGCACCTCAATGAGGTTGGGCATTTCCATAACCTCGTTGATTTTTCCGAAACTCTTTCTGGTGGTCTTTCCGAGCTGTACATCTTTGACTTTAACCATGTAATTATTCACTCCGTTCAATGTTTATTGACATCCGTTAAAAGCTAACGCTGAAAACTCAATCTAATACCGGCGTCGCAAAAAATATATTATATAAGCGATGAGCCGAAAGCATAAATGAAAAATTATCCAAACGCATAAATTCCCATTTTATGTTTTAATAATATACAATAAAGCAGCGCGCTTGTCAATAAAAAAATATTATTAAAATAATAAATAGGTTTTTCGTCATTTTTTTACATCTGAGAAAATCCAAAAACTTACAAATTTCATTGTTAAATATTCTGCATTTTTACAGAAAATAGGCAATGTTTTTTGTGCAAGTATATGAAATTTCAAAAAAAATCCAATTTTTTGCGCTTTTTTAGTGAAAAGTTATCACATTTAGTAAAAACACCTGAATTTTTTGTTTTTTACAAGCTCTAAAAGCATTATTCCTAACAATTTCACTTTTTCGCCGCCGCCGAGTTTACCCTCACCGCTCATCGACTGTTCCTCAACACGGGGGACAAAACGACTAAAAGAGTTAAAATAACAACGCACCGGAGAATCCGTTTTTGATCCTTCGGTGCGTTTTATTACTGAAAATTACACTTTTTCTTTTATATATATTGTTATTAAATATTTAATAACATCTTAATAATTCGGGAAATCAGTTTGTATCCATATAATCCTTGAGTTTTTTACTTCTGCTGGGGTGCCTGAGTTTACGAAGTGCCTTCGCCTCGATTTGACGGATTCTCTCCCTGGTCACATTAAACTCCTTGCCGACCTCTTCCAAGGTTCTCGGATGTCCGTCGTCCAATCCGAAGCGCATTGAAATAACCCTCGCTTCCCTCTCGGTGAGTGTTTCCAAAACCTCGTGAAGCTGCTGCTTGAGGAAATACATTGAAGCGGCGTCAGCCGGAGAAAGCGCCTCGTCATCGGGAATAAAATCGCCGAGGTGAGAGTCCTCCTCCTCGCCTATCGGTGTTTCAAGCGAAACGGGCTCCTGTGCGACACGCAGAATTTCTCTGACCTTGTCGGCAGGCATATTCAGCCTCTCGGAAATCTCCTCCGCCGTCGGATCTCTGCCG
>CALYOC010000021.1 GCA_945227095.1 uncultured Clostridia bacterium | reverse complement strand
AAAAAAGCTGTTCACAAGGGAACAGCTTTTTAACTTATTTATTATTGCTTGTTGTTGCTCACGGCAGGATTTTATCCAAATCCAATTCGAGTAAATCCGTGACAGGCTCCTTTACCCATTTTTTATAATCGGTTGCGCCGCTTTCAAAAAGCAGGTAGCAGGAACCGGTCGAGTTGTCGATTGCGGTTGTCTCCACATAGTCCGGAGTGTCCACCGAGCTGAGGCATTTGCCAAGGTCGATGGTCGAATTTTTGTATTCGTAAACTCTAAGCGATAGGGTGGAGAGCTCTTTGCCGTTTTCAAATTCTCTGCCGGAGAGAATTGCGTATGTCTTGCCGTCGCGCTCAACGAAGGAAAGCCCCTGTGTCTTAATTGTTACCGGGAAGCTTGAAATCGGCGTGAGGCTTGTAACCTCTCCGTCCCTGACCGCAATCCTTTTTGCAAGTCCGCAGCCCGCGTCTTTGTCATGGCTGTAACTGCCTATCCAAACAGAGCCGTCGTAATAGGTGCAGTAGGAAACATTGTGTATTGTGTCCGAGGTGTCCTCGTTAAAGACAAATTTTTTGAAATCCCCGCGCGCGACCGCGGTTACTGCGCCGGTGCTCACCGCCTGCTCAACATATCTTGCGGGGAGAGAATACAGGCTGCTTGTACCGGCAACCCAAAGGTATTCTCCGTCATAGCAGATACCACCGCAGTGGGGCGAAGCCGGAAGGTACAGAGTGCTCAGGTATTTCTTTGACGCTCTGTTATATATATTGATAATTGAGTTGTATTTGCCCGACTTATCGTATGCGCTAATCAAGATGTAATCGGAGAAAACCTCAACGCCCTGCGGCACATAGCGGTTGTGGAGCGAACCGTCCGGAACCGGCTGAGCGTAAAGCAGAGAGTGCATCGACAGGGGAGTGCCGGACTTTTTCACCTCGGATAATGATTTTATCTTGAATGAATTATAGTTGATGTTGCCGGCAAAACCGCGGTAATCTCCGCAGAATTTGATGTCGATATAAGCGCTGTCGCGGCTTCTCGGATTGGCGTAGTTATATACAATATTGTAGTCAACTCCCTCAAGGAGTTTTTTGTCCGAAAAGTATATATCCGGATAAGTGTCAATCGCGGTGTCGGGGTTGTATGTAATATCGGAATAAGTTATGTTTTTCAAGGGCTTTACCGATATTTCCTCGCCGGCGGAAACGCAGCTGACGGACTTGTTTATGCGCTTGTAGGCATAGACCTTGAAGGTATAGGTCTTTCCGGAAGTGAGACCGCATACGGTGTAGCTTGACGACGAGGTAGTTCTGATAACATTTCCGCTTTTCGCGTCCGCAATCTTGTATCCCGATACGCCTCCGGGAGTTTTATTCCAGCAGAGTGTCACCGAGGTGGTTGTGCGGGAGACGAGCCGAAGTCCGGTGAGCCGCGGAGGCAAAATTTTGAAGTAAATGTTCTTGCTTCCCTTGTAAGCGCCCTTTCCTTTAACGGAGATGCAGGCAAGGCCGACTTTGGTATTGTTTTTGTAAGCCGCTGTGTAGTCCCTGCCCTTTTTCAAAACTTTTTTGCCGTATTTAACCGTGAAAGAGGGAGTTATTGCCTTGCCGCCGTAAATTTGAGAGGCGACTTTTGGAATATCGGCGCGGCTTATATTGATTTTTGAAGCGGCTGCCGCCGATACGCTCAAAAGGCAGAAAATTGTGACGATGCTAAGGCAGACAGAAATGATTTTTTTCATAATATACCTCGCAGCTTTTCTTATTATCAGTCGCCCACATAGGTCGGGGCGTTTTTGGGTGCTTTACCCTTAATTACATTGTGGTAGTATGCGTAAGTCATCGGGGTGTCCTCGGTGAGTTTTTCCGCGTCGATAACCTTGCCGAAGAATACGGTGTGCGTGCCTACATCGATGCTGTCCGTGACTGAGCAGGTGATGTAAGCGCAGGCGTCCTCGACTATCGGCAGAGAGTCCTTGATAATATGGGGAACGGAGTCAAATTTTTCAGTGTCTTTGCCGCTGAAAAAGCCCATTTTACCGATTGACAGGGGGCTTGAATTTTCCGAGAGGACGGAAACGGCGAACTTGCCGCAGTTTTTAATGCACTCGCAGGTGTAGTTGAGTTTGTTGATGCTGACTGCGAAGGTCGGGTTCTCGGAGGTCACCTGAATCGCCGAGTTTGCGGTGCAGCCGGTAAGAGAGCCGTCGGGTTTGAGGGTTGATACGATGTAAACGCCGTATGAGAAGTTGTGAAAAGCAAGTTTATTCATAAGTATTCTCCTTTAAATATTTTATGTACTTATTCTATCATATCGAGTTAAAAAAATCAAAACTTTTAAATTACTGCTTGCACAGCGCAGGGAATTTTTAACATTGGGAAAATAATATGTTGAATATATTAAATAAATATGTTAATATTTATTATGTATAATAGCAAAACTCCGGCATATCGGTTTGGAAGATGTCTGAATTGCGTTCACTCCCTGCGAGCGAATAAGTAAAAGGTGACTTGTATGAACAAATCCGCAAAAAAGAATATGTGGACAGTCATTTTGAGTATTGCGTTGGTTATCGTTGTCGGTGTTTGCGCATACTTTGGCTTCCGCGTAGTCAAAAGGGTTCAAGAGCAGAAAATGTATTCTCAAATCGCGTCCGATGATTCCGAATTTACCGGACAAATCAAAGCAGACGCGCCGGTTGTGCCCGATGTCTTTGATGAAAAGATGAACAATCCCGTCAATTGGGAGAAGCTCACCTCCTATAACGACGAGCTTTACGCGTGGATATACATACCGAATACCGGGGTCAGCTATCCCGTAGCGCAGCACGGGGGAGATGACCCCACCGACAGCAGAGCGTATTTTTATTTGAAGCACGATTTGTATAAGAAATGGGCGTATTGCGGCTGCATTTTTACCCAGACCGGAACACCTAAGGATTTCGGAAATACCGGCAATATGGTAATCTACGGCCACAATATGGAAAACAACTATATGTTTGCCAATTTACACAAATTTGATGACAAGCAGTTTTTTGACAATAACAGGTATTTTTATATCTACACTCCCGAGCACGCGTACAAATATGAAATATACGCAAGATTCGACACCGGCAGTTTTAATTTGAATGCACAGTATAACTTTTTTAAAACTAAAAAGGACTGTACCTCGTTTTTAGAGGGTGTGCGCCTGTCGAGCGATATGAACAGTCATATCAGAGAGGAAGCGGCGCCGGGGGCGAATGATAAGTTGGTTACCCTCTCAACCTGTATTACCGGTCAGCCGAGTAAAAGACTTCTTGTAGTTGGTGTACTTATTGATGAAAAGTAAAAAGACTAAATTAAAGTTTAATACCAAACCTTTTAGCGGTGAAAATTCAGCCGAGCCGGAGCAGGCGAAGGGCGGTGCAACCGAAGTGCCGGAGGTTTCCGATTCTCCGTCGGGCGAGGACAAGGCAGATCACTCGGAGCACGGTCATTCCTCGTCGCACCACAGGCACCGCCGGGCAAAGAATACCGAGGTTGCTATGCAGGAGGCGCTTGAAATTTCAAGGCTTATGGGTGATGATGTAAGCGCGCGGGCTCATTCTCGGCAGGAAAGCTCGGAGAAAACTGAAAATTTGATAAATGAAGAGCTTATAACGCAGGCAGAAAAGCACCGAGACTCTCATTCGCACGGAACTTCGTCGAGCGGTTCTCATTCTTCACATAGGAAGAAACGCTCAAAGCATCACCACAGTCATACTTCACGCAAGAAAAAACGCACCGCAATCATTCTCGGAGTTATCCTCGGAATCTTGCTCGCGCTTGCAGTGACAATGGCGGCTTTGTATTTCGGAGGCGCGGATTTCTTTAAAAAGACAAATTCCGACATCACCATTGATGTGCCGGATTCGGCAGAGGTCGACGGAGATGTTGTAACATATAACGGCAAGAGGTATAAGTACAATCCGAACATTCTCACCATTCTCTTAATGGGTGTTGATAAGAACGAGTTTTCAGCCGACAAGAAACTTGCCGGACAGGGCGGACAGGCGGACACACTTATGCTTTTGGCGGTGGACACCGTCACCGGCAAGACAAAGGTGTTCAACATTTCGCGTGACTCAATGGAAAAGATTGACAGATATACCGCTTCGGGCGAGTATTTTGACACCGTTGAAGCGCAGATATGCCTTGCTTATGCCTACGGCGACGGCAAGAAGGGAAGCTGTGAAAATACGGCAAAGGCGGTATCGAGAATGTTCTACGGAATGCCGGTGAATGCCTATGCTTCACTTGACTTAAGCGGTATTCCTGTTATAAATGACCGAATCGGCGGCGTCACCGTTACGGTTTTAGAGGATATGACGCAGTTTGATTCGCGTATGAAGGTAGGTCGCTCGGTAACTCTTTACGGAAAGAGTGCAACGCTTTACCTTCGCCACCGCAACGCGTACAACTTCAGCTCAAACAACAGCCGTATGCAGCGGCAAATGCAGTATGTTACCGAGTTTGCAAAGCAGGTTTTGAACGCGACAAAGAAGGATTTAACCCTGCCCTTGAAGCTTTACGACACCGCTTCGGATTACGCGGTCACGAGCGTTGACAGCTCTCAGCTGACATACCTTGTGCCGCTGGCGCTTCGCAGTAATTTTAACGGTGAGCAGGACATCTGGAATGTTCCCGGAAAAACTACTCTTGTTGACGGTTTTGCAAGATATACGGTTGATGAAACAGCATTATATGAAAAAATTTTAGAGGTATTTTTTACAGAAATTAAATAGGAGTGATAGTATGAAAAAGTTAGCAAGTATCTTATTAAGCTTGTTTATGGTTGCCGCAATTTCTATGTGCACAATAGGTGCATATGCAAAAACCCCGGTAAGCAGCCCTAACAGCGGAAACGGCGGCGGAGATCACGGCTCCGGAGATGTAACGGACACCTCGGACAGAGGAGAGGGAACCACAACCAGACCGGGACAAAGACCGGGTGACCCCGATGACCCCTGGTACTACAACCCGAACAATCCCAACAGCCCGTATTATAAGGGCAACAAGGGGCAGGGCACCGGAACCAGCACATCTTCTCCGAAAACAAATGACAACTTTTATGTGTATATCGCGGCAGGTGCGGGAATTGTCGTTTTGGCAGGCACCGCCGGAGTGATTGCGTATAAAAAGTTGAGAAAAGAGCAGTAATAACACCGATTATTGCCCGGTATTCTCATTTTCCCCCGATTTTTCGGCAGGGAATTGTTAAGCCTTGATATTTTGAGGAATGTTTGAGCGCCTTTTGGCGGCGTGTTACGGACATTCCGAAGGTCGAGATGTGAAAATAAGAGAGAATTTTTATAAATAAAGGAATATCCGCGAGATTTCACATCCTGCTGTAAAGAGTATATCCCTTTGCGGCGAAGTAAAATCTCGCTTTTTCTTTTAATCAAGCACCGAGCGGGAAATTTTGCGGTATGAATTACGCCTCGCGGGCAGGAGTCTGCGGTGGCAAGAAGGAGAGTTTTAAGTTGCGAGTATTGTGGATTGTCAATATGCTTTTACCCGAAATTGCGCAGCATTTGGGGAGAAAAACAGGAACGAGCGGAACATGGCTTGTGGACTTATCGAAGCGGCTCAGCGAGAGCGAAGGTGTGGAATTGGCTGTCGCCTGTGTAAACGGAAATGAGTTTATAGACGAAAAGGTCGGAAATATCAGGTATTTCTGCATTCCCGGAAACGGTAAGACTATGATGTTTTATCACCCCGAAATAGTCAAATATTGGGATATTATAGAGGAGCGCTTCAATCCGGAAATTGTTCATTTTCACGGCACGGAATACACTCACGGAATTTCGTATCTTAGAAAGTATAAGGATAAGAAAAAGCTTCTGACAATCCAGGGCGTCATTGAAAAAACATCTGCTAATCACTGGGGCGGACTTCCTTTAAAGGTCCTCTTTAGTTATCGCACGCTCAAAGAGTGTATTCGTTTTAACGGAATGATTGAGCGGAAAATATTAGCCAGAAGAAATGTAAAATTCGAGCGGGAGTACATAAAGGATATTCCTTACGGCACGGGGCGCACCGATTGGGATAAATTTTATATGCAGTCGGTGAATCCCGATATGCAGTATTTCAGGTGCAACTACAATCTTCGAGAGGAGTTTTACAGCGCTGAAAAGTGGAAGAAATCGGAGTGTGAACCCTATCGCGTGTATGTTTCAACATCAGCGCAGGTTCCTATGAAGGGCGGACATATTGTCCTTAAAGCGATAAAGCTTGTCAAGGAGAAATATCCTCAGGCGAAATTCGTCTTTCTCGCCGGCAAGGTCAGAGGTTCAATGATGGTGCCGCAAAGCGGATATCAAAAATACATTTTATCTCAAATTAAAAAGCTCGGTATTGAGTCCAATGTCGAATTTATTCCGCCGCAGAGCACGAACGGCGTTATTGATATAATGCTCGGTTCAAATGTAGTGGTAGTGCCGTCTGCGATTGAAAACGCGTCGGCAACGCTGCGTGAGGCCATGCACCTTGGAATCCCGTGTATAGCGTCCTTCCGCGGAGGAATGCCGGAGCTTATCGAGGACTCAAGGAGCGGATTTTTGTATGACTACACCGAGAGCGAGTATCTGGCAGGTCGTATAATGGAGATTTTCTCCGATGACGACTTGGCTCAAAGGCTCTCCGATAACGCAATTAAAGCCGCCGAGGTATGGCATGACCGCGAGAAGAATGTCAAAGATATGAAGGCGGTTTACGATTTGATTATGGCGCAGGAATAATTGTCATAATCGGTTGAGCGAGTATAATTCTTAATATTTAATGAGGGAGATTATGGAGAATTTTAAAAACGATGTTTCGGTAATGATTTTATTTTTTACACGGCCCGACACCTTGCAAAAGGTGTTTGAGAGCGTCAGGCGGGCAAAACCTGCGAGACTCTTTCTCTTTCAAGACGGCGCAAGGAATGAAAAGGATGAAAAGAGGATTGCCGAATGTCGTGAAATTGTTGAAAATATAGATTGGGATTGTCAGGTTTACAGAAATTATTCCGAGGTCAATCTCGGCTGTGACAAGAGTCAGTTTGCCGCGTTCAAGTGGGCGTTTGAATATACGGACAGTCTGATTTTTTTAGAGGACGATTGTGTGCCGTCACAGAGTTTTTTCCCGTTTTGTGAGAATTTGCTTGAAAAGTATAAGGACGATAAAAGAGTTCATATGATTTGCGGTATGAATCACGAGGGAGATTCCTCGGCTTCGGTCAAGGAGGATTATCTCTTTGCCAAGACGCCGACCATATGGGGCTGGGCAACCTGGAAAAGGGCCTGGGAGAATTGGGACACAAGCTTTTCGTATTTAGATGATGAGCAGACTATATCAAGAATTCGCGAGAACATCTTCCCTGCGAAGTGGGCACGGTTTCAAATTGACAGGGCGACAAAGACGAGGGATTATTTCAGGAAAACGGGCAAAGTTTCCTCGTTTGAGCTGTTAAATGCCATGGCTATGTACCTCAACAGCGCGTATGCAATTATCCCGACAAAGAATATGATTTCAAATGTCGGAATCTCCGAGGGCAGCGTGCACAATGTATCGGAGCTTAAATATGTGCCCAAGGGAATGAGAAGGATTTTCAATATGAAGCTCAATGAAATTGACACAGACAATATCTGTCTCTTATACACATCTCCGAGCCCACGAGACAAGAGGCAATCGCG
>CALYOC010000020.1 GCA_945227095.1 uncultured Clostridia bacterium | reverse complement strand
ATGGGCTAAATTCAGAAAGATTAAACCATACCCCTCTTTATTCAGGACACCCCAAATGCGGGGATTTTTACTAAAATGTTGACATTTAACTTTAAACAAAAGATAATGAAAAGAGAGGTGTTCGGTATGAAAATGAAAAAGATTTTTTGTGTAATTATTTCCTGTGTACTTTTAATTTACTTGTCAACAAGCGTGTCGGCGGCTGAAGTTCCGTCGGTGCGGGGCTCGAATTGGATGAGTGCCGTCGCGGACGATGTGAGTCTTAAAGATTTGAGTATTCCGGGAACGCATGATTCGGCAACAAAGTATGTCAGCCTCGGAATCAAGAGCAGGTGCCAGGACTTGAGCATTCGCGAGCAGCTTTGGCTCGGAGTGAGATTTCTCGATATAAGGCTTCAGTACGACGAGAGCTGCCCGGGAAAGATAAAACTTGTCCATGCCGTGTGCGACTGCTATCGCGGCAGCGGCTTCGGCGCGCCGAAGCTCACTCTTGTGGATGTTTTGAACGAGTGCTATTCGTTTTTAAGAGAAAACCCGGCGGAGACTATTTTATTTATGATAAAGAAGGATTTCGGCTCTGACGAAGAAAAACTCGCGCGGGAGTTTAAAAACACGGTCGAAATTGACAACAATATGTGGTACACACAGAATTCTTTGCCGACCATGGGCGAAGCTCGGGGAAAAATCGTGCTTTTAAACCGCCTTTGTGAGAATGCGGCGGATTATTTCGGCGAAGCGGAGATAGGAGTAAATTTATCCGCTTGGGAAAGTCAGAAACAGAAGATTTATTCACCGGTTGAAACGCCGCAGCTGAGCACCGACGGAAAGACGATTTCCAATGTGACAATTCAGGACAGATATAAGCTTAAGCCCTCTCTGAAATGGGAAAAGGCGGTGAAGCCGCTGCTGGAAAAGGAAAAGGAGAAGGGTAAATTTGTCATTAACTTTCTTTCAACCGCCTCCGGTGTTTCGCCGCAGATAAGCGCGGAATATATCAACGAAAAATTTTTGGATTTCGATATAGCCGAGAACAGGTGTCTCGGTGTTGTGCTGTTTGATTTTGCGGATAAAAAGCTCGTCGAGAAGGTATATATGTGCAATTCCCCCGTCTTTACAAAAAAAGACGGTATAACCTCACCGGGTGAAATGCCGACGGAGAAAAGTTTTGACGGAAAAATCAAGTTTTTTAATTGGCAGCCGTTGATAAATCTGTTTAAATAACCTTGTTTTTTACATAACAAACGCCTGCGCGGCATATGATTTAATATGTTTAGCGTGATTGAAAAAAAGAAAAGAGAGAAGAACTTTTTTAAAAGGCTCATTCCCGCTCATTCTTCGTTAGAGAGGGTGGATTTGGGAAATGCGGAGTACTTTTTGAGGGTGAGCGTATCCGCTTCAAGGGGAAGGGTGCGCTGGGACGAGGTGCGTGCGCTTTTGGGGAAAGGTGTCGGCAGAGTGCTGTGTGCGGACGGATTGGTTTTGCCCGAAAACAGCGGGCTCAAGCCGCTTAACCCCCGAGCCTTTTCGCGTGCACTGACCGTCAACAGCGCTGTGAAATTTATCGAGGCGACTGCCGTAAATTCGCGTGAATGCTCGCTGACCTATTATGACCCTTGTGCGGCAGGCAGAGACTTGCTCAAAAAATTTTATGATTTGTGCAGTGTGATAAAAGTTGTTACAGACAGGCCTAATTATTATGAGGCGGAAGTGTTTCGGGCTATGCAGGATAAGGGCTTGGCGATAATGGTTAGCACGGATTTGAGCAGTGCGTTTGACAGCGTCTTTGCCGTGTGTCCCGAGCCGCCGGATAAGCCGGTGTCCTTTTGTGCAAACACGGCGGTCATAGCTTCCTGCGAGAAAAATTTGTTTACATCAAAGCTTTTTTCGGCTCAGACGGTGCGGATTCCGCCCTCGGTGAGAAGTATAATGCCGCAGGGCGTTTCGTCAAAGGATTTTTTGGGAGCGCTTTATGAATACGCGGGCTGTGACTACCTCGGAGATAGCGTCAGCCCGACCTTGAAATACAGAAATTTGTATCTCAATTACTTTGAAGCGGCGGACAAATTTACTATTGACCGATAGAAAATAATAATATATAATAAAAAGAAGATTTTTTGAAAACGAAAGGACTAATTGAAAGATGGCTAAGGAATACAAACTTACCCAAGAGGGCCTTAATCAAGTTGAAGCGGAGCTTGACGAATTAAAGCTCGTAAAGCGCCAAGACATCAAGGAGAAGATCAAAATTGCCAAATCTTACGGCGACTTGTCGGAGAATGCGGAGTATGATGCAGCGCGTGAGGAACAGGCGAAGAACGAAAGCCGTATCCAAGAGCTTGAAGCAATTTTGCAAAACTATGTTCTTGTAGATGAAAATATAACCGAGAAAAATGTCGTCAACCTCGGTGCGACGGTAGTTGTAAAGGATATGGAGCTCAAAGAGGAGTTCACTTATAAAATCGTCGGCTTTGCTCAGGCAGACCCCGCGAACAACATCATCAGCGAGGAGTCTCCGGTGGGCAAGGCGCTTGTCGGACACAAAAAGGGCGAGAAGGTTCTCGTCGAAGCGCCGGCAGGAGAATTTATTCTTAAAATTCAGTCAATCGAGTACTGATTGGCGTTGTTTGAGCGATGTCTTTGCAAAACCGGCAATACGAAAGTATTACCGGATTTTGTGTTTTTTCGTATTATAGGAAGTTAAGTAAAAAGGCGAGAGCTTTTCGGAGGAAATAATGGCAGGAAAATTTATTATTGAGAAGTCGGGTGAGAGTTTTTCATTCACTCTCACCGACGCGGACAAGGTTATAGGAACCGGCGGACAGTATGCCGACCAGGGAGCGTGTAAAAGGGCGATTAAAGCCGTTAAGAAGTCTTGCCGCGCGAAGTTTGATGCAGTCGGAGACGCCGGCTTACCCAAATATGCCGTCAGCGAGAAGGACGGCAAGCTTTGCTTTAAGCTCATTGCACAAAACGGCGAAGAGCTTATGCTCGGCCGTTTTGTTGACAGCGTCGGCGAGGTGGAGGAAGATGTCCTGTTTGTAACCAACAACGCGCCCTCGGCAGGTATGGAGATGGCTGCTGAAAAGCAGCCCAGCGAGAGCGAGTTAAAGCAAATCAGAATTGAAAAGCTTAAAGCTCTTCAAGCGCAGGGAGAGGACCCGTTTGAAATCACCGTTGCAGAGCAGACGGCTCATTCGGCGGATATTGTAAGAGAATATGAAAAACTTGAGCAGAGTGCCGACGGTGAAGAAATTCCTCAAATGAATGTCAGCATTTGCGGCAGGATTATGACCTGGCGCAATATGGGTAAAGCCAACTTTATAGATTTACATGACAAGAAGGGCAGGATTCAGGTCTATGTCCGTATGAACGATATCGGCGAGGAAGCGTTTGCCAAGTTCAGGAAGTGGGATATAGGCGATATTATCGAGGTCGAGGGCTTTGTCTTCCGCACCAAGACGGGGGAAATTTCCGTCCATGCGCGCAGCGTCAGACTTTTGAGCAAAAGCCTTTTGCCGTTGCCGGAGAAGTATCACGGCTTGACCGATAAGGATACGAGATACAGGAAGCGCTATCTTGATATGATAGTCAATCCCGGTGTAAAGGACACTTTTATCAAGCGTTCAAAGATTATTTCTTCAATCAGAGAGTATCTTGACAAACTCGGATTTATCGAGGTTGAAACTCCTATCCTCAACACTATTCCGGGCGGAGCGGCGGCAAGACCGTTTATAACTCATCACAACACGCTTGATATGGATATGTACTTGAGAATAGCCACCGAGCTTTATTTGAAAAGGCTTATCGTAGGCGGTATGGAGAGGGTGTATGAAATAGGCCGTAACTTCCGCAACGAGGGAATGGACGTGCGCCACAATCCGGAGTTCACCTGCATTGAGCTTTATCAGGCTTATACGGATTATCACGGCATGATGGATATTGCCGAGGCTCTTATAAGAAATGCGGCGAACGAGGTTTGCGACGGCAATCTTCACATCACCTTTAATTCAACAGAGATTGACCTTGAGTCTCCGTTTACCCGTATGACAATGATTGACGCGGTTAAGAAATACAGCTCGGTAGATTTCGGCGAGTTTATGTCGGATGATGAAAAGGCTGTCGCGGTTGCGAAGGAAAAGGGTATAGAAATCGCACCCGGCAAGGCGACATGGGGAGATGTGCTCAATTCATTCTTTGAGGAATTTGTTGAGGAAAATCTTGTTCAACCCACCTTTATCACCGATTATCCGGTTGAGGTATCGCCTTTGACAAAGAGGAAGCCGGATTGTCCGGCTCTCACCGAGCGCTTTGAATTGTTTATTCTCGGCGGTGAATATGCGAATGCCTATTCCGAGCTGAATGACCCCATTGACCAAATGGAGAGATTTAAGGCACAGATGAAGCTTCGCGAGGCGGGAGACGACGAAGCGAATATGATTGATTATGACTTTGTCACCGCCCTTGAATACGGTATGCCGCCCACAGGCGGTCTGGGCTTGGGAATAGACAGACTTGTAATGCTTCTCACCGACAACTACTCAATCCGAGATGTTTTGTTATTCCCGACAATGAAGCCTCTTTCAGAGTAAAATCAAGCCGAAAACGCTTATTTCAAGGCGTTTTCGGCTTTTTGTTTATCCAAATTATCACTCAAAAAAGTGTTTTACGACCAATTTACGACAAACGGATAATATTCGATAATAAATATTTACGACAAAACGAGCCATTCGTCTTTTTACGAATGGCTCGTTTTATTTGTTTTAGGATTTGTTTACAACCTTTTTGGTTGCGTTGATTTTTGTATCGCTATACTTAACAACGTCTTTGATAACTAGTTTTTGAACAGCAGATATTAGTGTTTCCATATATGAACAGCTCCGCTTTTTTGCGCTTTTTGTATTGAAATGCAATTTGTATAAATAAAGATTTTAAAAAATGTGTAAATTAAAACTTAAAAAAATAATAAAACATATGTCACATTTCAAATAAAGTTTTTCTGACGCTATTAAAAAACATATAAATTGTATTATGATTATTGAAATTTTTGTAAAAAACCTATATAATAAATAAAAATAGGGGCAGTATGTGTCTCTTTGTTAATTAAGTTTTCAGGAGGTATTAAAATGCAAATGACATTCCGCTGGTTCGGCGCTGACAGAGACTCTGTTTCGCTAAATCAGATAAAACAGATACCCGGCGTCACGGGCATCGTTGCCGCTCTTCACGGCTTGCCCGCAGGTGAGCTGTGGACTGAAGAAATGATAAAAGCTATGTATGACGACATAACAGAAGCGGGCTTTTCAATGGAATGTATTGAAAGCGTCAATGTTCATGAGGATATAAAAATCGGTCTTCCGTCAAGAGATAAATATATTGATAATTATATTGAGTCAATCCGTAATCTCTCAAAATTCGGCGTTAAATGCATATGCTATAACTTCATGCCTGTTTTTGACTGGACAAGAACCGACCTTTATATGCCTATGGGCGACGGCTCAACCTGTCTTTGTTATGACGGCAAGCAGGTTGAGGGTAAGAGCCCCGAGGATATGTTCAGAGAAATCGACTCAAATTCAAACGGCTACGCTATGCCCGGCTGGGAAAGCGAAAGAATGGGTGAAATCAAGGAGCTGTTTGAAAAATATAAGGGTGTTACCGAAGAAAAGCTGTGGGAGAACCTTATTTATTTTCTCAACCGCATTATGCCCGTCTGTGAGGAGTGCGACATAAAAATGGCTATTCACCCTGACGATCCACCTTGGGGCATTTTCGGTCTGCCGAGAATTATCAAGGATAAGGCGGCGATAAAGAAACTTCTTACAAGCGTTGACAACAAATATAACGGTATAACGCTTTGCACAGGCTCGCTCGGCGCAAGCCCGTCAAATGATATTGTTGACATTATAAACGACGCTGTTATAGCGTCGAGAATTTATTTTGCTCATCTTCGCAATGTCAGCATTAACGACCGCTGGTTCAATGAGACCGCCCATGAGAGCGACTCGGGTTCACTCGATATGTATGCGATTGTCAAGGCACTTCAGGAGAACGGCTTTGACGGCTATATCCGCCCTGACCACGGCAGAATGATATGGGGCGAAAAGGCAAGACCCGGCTACGGACTTTTTGACAGAGCGCTCGGCGTAAGCTATCTTAACGGTCTGTGGGAAGCAATAGAAAAAAGCAGAAAGGAAAACTGATTATGATACACGAAAATTTAAAGGGCAGAGTAGCCGTTGTCACTGGCGGCGGCGGAGTTTTATGCTCGGCTTTTTCAAAAACGCTTGCAAAACAAGGCTGTAAGGTTGCGGTTCTTGACCTCAATGAAGAAGCCGCAAAGAAAACCGCCGATGAAATTATTGCCGAGGGCGGCGAAGCCATAGCTGTCGGCTGTAATGTTCTTGACCCTCAGTCAATGAAAGAAGCCAGAGACAAAATCGCCGAAAAGCTCGGCACATGTGATATTCTTCTTAACGGCGCAGGAGGAAATAACCCCAAGGGCACTACCACAAAGGATACCCTTGAACAAATTGACCTTCTTCAGAAAGAAGAGGGTGTTAAGACCTTTTTCGACCTTGACCCCGAAGGAATAAGCTTTGTCTTTAACCTTAACTTTCTCGGCACTCTTATCCCGACTCAGATTTTTGCAAGGGACATGGTTGAAAAAGAAAATGCCTGTATTATCATGATAACTTCAATGAACGCTTTCCGTCCTCTTACAAGAATACCCGCTTACTCGGCGGCAAAGGCGGCTGTTAAAAACTTCACCGAATGGATGGCTGTTCACTTTGCCCCTATGGGAATAAGAGTCAACGCAATCGCTCCGGGCTTCTTTTCAACTAAGCAGAACGCCTCTCTTTTGTGGAACGACGACGGTTCTCCCACAGAAAGAACAAAAAAGATTTTAGCCGCTACACCGATGAAGAGGTTCGGCGAGGCTAATGAGCTTGACGGAACGCTTCTCTTCCTTTGCGACGAAAAATACAGCGGCTTTATCACAGGCGTCAATATACCCGTTGACGGCGGCTTCAATGCATATTCGGGAGTATAAGCTATGAAGGATTTTATTGGCGAAGATTTTCTTCTCGAAACAGATGAGGCAAGGCGAATTTATAACGATTTTGCGAAAAATATGCCGATTTGCGACTATCACTGTCATCTTTCACCGAAAGAGATTTATGAAAATAAAGCTCCGAAAAATATAACTCAGCTTTGGCTTTCAGGCGACCACTACAAGTGGCGCATTATGAGAGCCTGCGGTATTGATGAGGAGCTTATCACGGGGCGCGGCGATGATAAAGAAAAATTCATTAAGTTTGCCTGTGCTCTTTCGTATGCAATAGGTAATCCTCTCTATCACTGGGCGCATGTTGAGCTCAAAAAATATTTTGGCATTACTGCTCCGCTGAGCGTAAAAACAGCCGAAGATATTTATGAAAAAGCAAACGAAAAAATTGCCTTAGGTGATTTCAGACCTCAGACTCTTATCAAAAACAGCAATGTTAAATATATCTGCACAACCGATGACCCGACGGACACGCTTGAATATCATGTTCTTTTACAGAAAGAAGATATTGACTTTAAGGTTTATCCCACTTTCAGACCGGACAGAGCTCTTGACATTGACAAGGCTGATTTTCCTCAATATGTCGAAAAACTTTCGGCAGTCTGCGGCGAAGAGATAAATGATATTGATTCTCTTATTAGTGCGCTGTATATGAG
>CALYOC010000019.1 GCA_945227095.1 uncultured Clostridia bacterium | reverse complement strand
TTAAGGTGAGGAGAGTTCGTAAATAATGTTTGCACTGGCCGCAAGCGGCGCGGTCTGTGTCCTCAAAATTCGCCTGCCGAGCGTCGCAACACGCGCACCGGCATTTTTAAGTGCCTCGACTTCCGACGGCTCAAATCCACCCTCCGGTCCGATAAAGATATCCGCCGAGTGGACATTCTCACGCTTAAAATCATTCAAAATATCCTTGAGTCCTTCTCCGCCCGACTCATAAAACACTATTGCTCTATCGCCCGAAAGCTTCTTTACAGAGTCTTCAAGGCTCATCATATCCGCCACCTTGGGGATAATTCCGCGGCGCGACTGCCCCGCAGCTTCGTGCGCAATCTTTCTCCACCGCTCAACCTTTTTTGCCGCTGTTTTTTCGTCCGGCCGGGAAATGCTGCGAGCCATAATCACCGGCACAAATTCGCTGACACCTATCTCGGTGCACTGCTTGACAACCTGCGCAAATTTGTCACCCTTAGGCACGCCCTGATAAAGAGTTATATACACTTCGGGCTCCGTGTCCGTAGGCGCGACAAAAAGCACCTTGAGCACCACCTCGGGTGATGTCTGCTCAATTTCACAGCAAAAGTCACGACCTTCGCCGTCGGACACAATAAGGCTGTCCCCACGGCGCATACGCAGAGATTTGGCGACATGAATGCCGTTTTCCCTGCTCAAAGTGATTTTTTCTATCTCCTCTGCGACCTCTCGCAGAGATTTTTCAAAAACTTTCGGCATAACACTCTCCAAGCAAAATCTTTTTATTTCCCTCTTACACTTCTCATTACTCTTTCAATCAGCGGTCCTTTTTCATACAAAAAGTCCTGCATAGGACAATATCCCTTTTCACTTGTAAGAAAAGCCCTATACCTCGCACAACCGCCGCCGCAAAGCGGATATACGCCGCAGGACGCGCATTTTTCACCCACCGGTATATCGCGCGAAAGAAATTTTTTAAGTCCTGCCGAAGCCGCCATATCGGAAATGCTGTCGCTGTTGACATTTCCCATACGGTATTTATCAAGCACATAAAAGTCGCACGGATATACACCGCCGTCACCCTCGACAACAAACTGAACATTACATCTGCCCGACGCGCCGCACTGCTCCGCAGGCTGACCGGACATAAGCATCATTATATTATCAAAAAGTCTAATGCTCATATACTCTCCGCCGAGCGCCCTACTCGCCCATATGTCACAGACCTTTTTTAAAAACGAGGCATAGTCCCTCGGCGTCAGGCTGTACGAGCCGCCCTCGCCCGAAAGACAGTCAAGGCAGGGAATAAGCTGCAAATTGCCGACTCCCAATTTAAACGCCGTATTCATAACCTCAACGGGATGCCTTGCCGCCGCACGCGTCACTACGCACAGTTCGTTAAACTCCACAGAATACTTTTTAAGCAGTTTAACTGATTTTAAGACATCTGCCGAAGTGCCTCTACCGAGCGCGTCCACGCGGTTTAAGTCATGTATTCCGGCGGCACCGTCAAAGGAAATCCCGACAAGAAAATCATTTTCTTTAAAAAATTCACACCACTTATCATCTATCAGGGTGCCGTTTGTCTGAACCGAAAACGATGCGCTGATATTTTCCGCACATATTTTCCGCACTGAGCCGACAAAGTTCTTAAAAAAGTCAAGCCCTGCCATCATCGGCTCTCCGCCCTGAAAGACAAAGGACACCTTCGTATGCTCCGAGCGGCAGTATTCATTCACCCGACTAATCAAATTCTCGGCTGTTTCAAAACTCATCAGCCCGAAGCTCTTTTCGGCGCGGTTTTCCGCCACATCGGTATAAAAACAATAACGGCAATTTAAATTGCAAATTGACGACGCGGGTTTAATAAAAGCTGTAAAATACTTCATTTCTCAACCTGTCAAAAACCTATTTATCCCTCGGTTCTACGCCGATAAGGCGTACTCCTTCAAGCCGCGAGCCGCTCAAAGAATAACCGAAGCGTACCGAAATCTCCGTTTTATCTGTCTTTGACGGAGATTTTCTGATTCTCATAACGGAAAAATCGGCAATACATTCTCCATTTCCGTCAAAACTGACATTTTCCAGAGAAAAGACGGGCTTATATGAAACGGCGGACTTCTTAAAGGTCAGCGTTTCGCCGTCGATTTTAACTATACTGCCTGATTTTTTCTCGCTGAATTCGCAGCCGAAAAACTCCTTTAAATTATCCTTTACATCTTGGATATACAAGGTGTTTTTCTCGGCATACCTCTTCTTTGTCTGCTGTGAGCCGCTCTTATACATTTCAGCTGTGCGCTCGCAGGTGTAACGAAGCATATCATCATAGCCGAGAGAATCACTATTAAACGGTACAAGCTCTAAAAGCACCGCAGAGGATTCCGGATATTCATTGAAATATACTTCAATTCCATCTATAACCGCGCTCTTTTCCCTCTCGGCACCGCCTGCCGAGCAAGCACCAAGGCAAAGCAGTATCAATACTGATAGAATCAGCGACAGAGTCTTTTTCATTTTACTCACCTTTATAACAATAAATTTTTCGCGCATTTTACACGAAAATGAGAATAAATACGGCTTATTCCCCGCACCGAGCGAGGGATAAGCCGAACTGATATTATTCTTACAAGGTTTCAAGAATGGACCTTGCAACACAAATTCCGTTGGCACTCGCCTGCATAAGTCCTCTTGTCACAGACGCACCGTCTCCCATAGCCCTAAGTCCTTTTACAGATGTTTCAAAATTCTTATCCACAACAACCTTATTGGAATAGAATTTGACCTCTACACCGTAAAGCAGGGTTTCATCAGAAGCAATTCCCGGTGTTATCTTGTCCAGCGCCTGAAGCATTTCATCAATGTCAACCATAATCCTATGAGGGAACACAAGGCTCAAATCACCCGGTACGGCATCCTTCAAGGTCGGAATAAGATTGTTTCTGCAAAGCCTCTCCTCGGTTGTACGCCTTCCCCTCTTAAAGTCACCGTAGGTTTGAACAAGTATCTTTCCGTCGCAGAGCATATTTGAAAGCTCCGCAATCTTTTTACCGTATTCAATAGGCGTCTTAAACGGCTTCGTGAAGTTCTTTGAAACAAGCAGAGCAAAGTTTGTATTATTCGTCTTAAACTCCTTGCTCTTATACGCATGGCCGTTTACAACCGCAAGTCCGTTGTCGTAATACTCTGTGGCAAACTATACGCTGGTGTTGGTGCAGAAGGTGCGACCCTTGTCGTCAAAGGTTTTCGAGGAGTAATTGAGCTTTGCTTCGTAAAGGGTTTAATTGAGCATTTTCATAACCTCGTCGCGAACCTCTACTCTGACGCCTATATCGACAGTTCCGACCTGTGTTTCGACTCCGTGGTCCTGGCAGATATGACTGAACCACTCCGCGCCCTCACGACCTACTCCGGAAACTATCTCTGAGGCAGTATATGTCTCGCCGCCCGCAATGACTCCGCGCGCGACATTATCCTCAATAATTATATCCTCAACCATTGTATTGAAAAGCATATCAACACCCATTTTTTCAAGCATATGCTGGAGCTTTTCGTAAATTTTATACCCTTCCTCGGTTCCGAGGTGTCTGATTGGACACTCAATAAGCTTTAAATTTGCACCTATCGCACGGCGGCGGATTTCGTTAATCTCCGCCTGCTTGTCAAGTCCCCATACATTCGGGTCGGCGCCCGCGTCAAGATATACCTTATCCGCTTCTTTGATAAGCTCCATCGTCTGCTCATATCCGAGAATCTCCGGAAGATTTCCGCCTACATCCGGCGAAAGACTGAGCTTTCCGTCAGAAAATGCTCCCGCTCCGGCAAAGCCCGTAGTTATCGAGCACGGAACACAGCCCACGCATTTTTTCGTCTTTCTCTTTGGGCAAACCCGTTTCTCGATAGAGCGACCCTTTTCAATCATCAGTACTTTTAGGTCGGGTCTTTTCGCTTTAAGCTCATACGCGCAGAATATTCCGGAGGGTCCTGCGCCTATTATAATAACATCATAATTTTTCATATCGATTCTCCTTTTTAAGGCACAAAAAACTGCGCCGAGCTGTCCCATAATAAACACAGCAAGCCGCATTCTTAAATTATACTTTAAAAAGCGGATATTGTCAAATATATGTCAATCACCTTGCCACACCGAAAAAATACGGCCCGGCAGAATTTCACCGGACCGCATAAATTCTTGGGCAAATGAAAACTAAATCAATAATTCTCCGCCTTGATTTCAAAGAAGCTGCGAGGATGATTGCAAACCGGGCAAACCTCCGGTGCCTTTACTCCGACGACAATATGTCCGCAGTTTCTGCACTCCCAAACGCTCACTCCGGATTTCTCGAACACCTGTGCCGTTTGAACATTTTTAAGAAGTGCGCGATATCTCTCCTCGTGCTGCTTTTCGATTGCGGCAACTGCGCGAAAACGCTCCGCAAGCTCGTGGAAGCCTTCCTCATCTGCTTCCTTTGCCATACGGTCATACATATCTGTCCACTCGAAGTTCTCGCCCTCTGCCGCGGACTCCAAATTCTCATCGGTTGTGCCGAGTTGTCCAAGCTCCTTAAACCAAAGCTTTGCGTGCTCTTTCTCATTTTGAGCGGTTTTCAAAAACAAATCTGCAATTTGCTCATAGCCCGCTTTTTTAGCGACGGACGCAAAATAAGTGTACTTATTTCTCGCCTGCGACTCACCGGCAAATGCCTCCCAAAGATTTTTTTCGGTTTTTGTACCTTTGTACTTATTATCTGACATAATGTCTACCTCCAAAATTTATATTAAATATATTAAATTAAATATTTATTAAACTTCAAATAATTGTTGATTGTCGGGTTAAAAAAGTGCGCTTGAGCCTGCCAATCCTGCAAAAGTCACTATGAATGAGAGGACAAATATGACGCTTCCGACAATTATCCCGGCAAGGCAGACTCCCTTGCTCTTTTTATATCTCTCGTCGCCGGTCATTTTATATGCCGTTTTGCTGCGGGCAAGTCCGATTCCGCCGCATATCCAGGCGACAAGCGGACTGATAAGCCCAAGGACGATTGCAACGATTCCGAGTGACATCGCGGAGTTGCCCTTTTTGATAATATCTCCCTGCTCCTGCGGCGAATAGAATCTTCCTGTGCCGCCGACCTGTGCCTCATCGGCGATATTTAACGGTGCGCCGCAATTCGGACAAAATGCCGCTGTCGGGTCCGCTATTTGAGCTGAACAAACCTTACAAACCATAGTAACCCTCCGAATTATTTATTTTTATCATTTCCACGAAAAACGCAATCATTCACCGAGCAATTTTCACACATACCGCAGCCGTGCTTTCCCGCTCGTTTCCTCTTGACGGCAATGATTATCCCGCCGACAATCAGGACTGCTAAAACCGCTATAATTATTATATCAACTAATTTCATATTTTTCAACCTAAAATAAGTCTGCCGACCCAATACACCGCAAAGGCGACAATCCACGCGACTGAAAACCAAAATGCCAGCGCACCTAAAAACCACTTCCTGCTTTTGAGCTCCGCTCTGGCGGTGGCAACACTCGCCATACAGGGAATTGCCAGCAAATTAAATACCATAAACGACAGCGCCGCCGCCGGTGAAAACACAGCCGTTATTCCCGCCGCAAGGCTTCCGAACTCGCCCAAAAGCACTCCGAGCGAGGACACTACCATTTCGCGCGCGATTAAGCCCGTCAGTATTGATACAACGGCGCACCAGCCGAATTTGCCCATTCCGAAGCCCAGGGGCTTAAATATCGGAACAAGCCACGAACTGATTACACCGAGCATACTGTCTGCAGAGCCGTTAGCCACCTGCTCAAAGCCAAAGGTGAAGTTAGATAAAAGCCAGATTACCACGGTTGCTCCGAGAATTACGGTCGCCGCTCTGGAAAGAAAATCCTTCATCTTATCCCAGACATGAATTGCCAAATTCTTAACCCGCGGCAAATGATAGGCGGGCATTTCCAGAGCAAACGGCGACGGGTGCGCTTTGAGCACCGTGTTTTTTAATATCACGGCAGCTATTACAGCCGTAATTACTCCGGTTAAATATATCCCCATAACGACGAGGTCCGCATACTTCGGGAACACCGCCGCCGAAAAGGTCGCCCAGATAGGCATTTTAGCTCCGCAGGAAAAGAACGGTATGAGAAAAATTGTCATTCTCCGTTCCTTCTCGCTCTCCAATGTCCGCGCGCCCATCATGGCGGGGACAGAACAGCCGAAGCCCATTAAAATCGGCATAAACGCCTTGCCGCTCAAACCGAATTTTTTAAGTATTCGGTCCATTAAGAAAGCGCCTCTCGCCATATATCCCGTATCCTCTAAAACGGAGAGGAACAGGAAAAGAAGCAATATCTGCGGCAGAAAGGTCAAAACCGCTCCCACACCGCTGATAATTCCGTCAACAATCAGCGAATTTAACCACGCCGACGCTCCCGCACCGCTCAGTGCATGCGATACCGAGCCGGAAACCCACTCCGTCGCGGACGCAACTAACGATTGAAGGAATACTCCGGGGCTTTCCGCCCCTGTAAAGAAAAAATTGGAGGAAAAGGTGATGTGAAATATGAGCAGCATTATACCCAAAAATATAGGTATTCCGAAAACTTTGTGCGTAAACACCCTGTCAATTCTGTCGGTTAGGGTCGGCTTGCCCGAATCAGCCGCAGTTGTAAAGCTCTTCTTCAAGCTGCCGGTTATGTAGTCATACCTCATATCCGCTATCGCGGCTTCAAAGTCTCCTGCGAGCTCCGGCTTCAGATTTATCTCCGAGCGCAAGCCCTCGACCTTGAACATAAGCTCCTTGTGGTCCTTGACCTCGATTTCATCACCCTCAATAAGCTTGACCGCGTGAAAAACAGGGTGCTCACAGCCGTTTTTGCTCAAAATGTCGGCTATGTAATACACACTTCTCCGAAGCTTGTTGTCCGGACAAATGCAAACGCCCTTTCGGCTGACCTCACGCGCCGTCTTAAACACGGTCTGCATAAGTTCATCAATCCCTTCATTCCTCGCCGCGCTGATAGGCACCGCCGGAAGTCCGAGACAGGAGGACAGCAGGGGAATATCAATATTTACTCCCTGCTTGAGCGCAACATCCATCATATTCAGTGCAATTACTATCGGACAATCAATTTCCATAAGCTGCGTTGTCAAATAGAGATTGCGCTCTAAATTGGACGCGTCCACTATATCAATTATTAAATCCGGATTTTCATCTATTATAAATTTTCTGCTTACAATTTCCTCCGGGGTGTAGGGAGAAATTGAATAAATCCCCGGCAGGTCTATTATCTGCGCCTGCTCCCCGGACTTTTTGCTCTTATATATCCCCGAGGTGTGCTCAACCGTGACTCCCGCCCAGTTTCCCACATGGGCAGAAGATCCTGTCAAGGCATTGAACAATGTTGTCTTACCGCAGTTGGGATTTCCCGCTAAAGCTATTTTAAGCATCGAAATCCTCCTTTAAACGGATTTTTTCCGCTTGCTCTTTTCTGATTGACAGATGATAACCACGAACACTTATCTCCAAAGGGTCACCCAGGGGCGCAACCTTTAAAAGTTTTATTTCTATACCGGGAGTTATGCCCATATCGAAAAGGCGGCGCTTAAACGCTCCGCTTTCATCTATGATATGTACAATTCCCGACTGCCCGGGCTTTAAATCCTTTACCGTTTTCATAATCTACCTCTGAACTGTGCTATGCTTATATTTTACCATATAGTCTATGTTTTGTAAACTGTATTGATGTTATGAAATTTTGTTTTA
>CALYOC010000018.1 GCA_945227095.1 uncultured Clostridia bacterium | reverse complement strand
AACCGCGTCGGCTTTTATGCCCTGAGCCTTAAACCGGCGGCTGAGCTTTGCGGAGGTGCCGTAATAAAAGTGCGCGTTTTTCATACCGTTGAGCCGAGCGTTCTCGGTTGCATTTTCAACCGCCCAGAGCACGACCTCTGCGCCGATAAGCCTTGTCGATTTCTGTGCCGCACATATGCCGATAGTGCCGATTCCGCAGTAGAGGTCCACAAGCGTTTCCCCCGGTTTCAGGGCGAGCAGTCTATTGACCTCTCCGTATAATATCTCGGTTGCGGAGTGATTGACCTGATAGAACGATAGTGGGGAAATATTAAATGTTTTTTCACACAGCGTGTCCGTTATGCAATTCTTGCCGTATATCAGCTCTTGCCTGTCGGAGAGTATCACATTGGTGTCGCGATTGTTAAAGTTTAAGCTAATTCCCGAAATGTTCTTATTCACCGAAGTTATAAATTTAACAAAGTCATTTTTTTTCGGGAACTTGTCCGAATTTATAACAAGACACAGGTGAATTTCCCCGCTTGATGAGGATTTCCTCAGGTATATATGCCGTACAATTCCGGTGAGTGTTCTTTCGTCATATGCCGCAATTTTATGCTGTTGCATAAAAAAGATTACCGCCTTTGTTATAAGTGAAAACTCCTCGGGCTCCAATTTGCAGTCGTCGCAGGATATGACATTGTGTGTGCGGCGCGCGAAAAAGCCCGCTTTAATTTGACCGTCCTCGCTTCTGACGGGGTACTGCGCCTTGTTCCTGTATCTTTCCGTTTCGGAGAACATGACGGGGAGCACCGGACAGTCCACCGAGCCTATTCGCCGCAGTGCGTCGCATACAGCGGTGTGCTTGACGCGAAGCTCCTCCTCATATGTCATATGGCGGTAAGCACAGCCGCCGCATTCGAGGCAAATCGGGCAGTCCCCCTCGGTTCTGTAAGGCGAGGGGGTGATAATTTTTTCTATCTGTGCGAAGGCGTATGTCTTATTCACTTTGACAACTGACGCGAGAATGACGTCGCCCCGCACCGTATTCGGAACGAAGACCGTCATTCCCTCATACCGTCCGACTCCGTTTGAGTCGGACGATACCGAGTCGATCTTCAGTTTTATAATATCATCTGTCTGTATCATAGTTTTTAATCGTTAAATCCTTGTGTTGGTTATAAAAAAGGCGAGGTTTACGGGAAACCTCGCCTGCATTTCGGATTGATTACTCTACCGTTACGGATTTTGCCAAATTGCGGGGTTTGTCAATATTGCACTTTCTTGCCAGAGCGATATAGTAACCCATAAGCTGTAACGGAATGACTTCAAGGCTCGGCATAATGAGCTCGTGAGTAGAGGGAACATAGATTTTATGGTCGCACTCAAGCTGCACATTCGGGCTGCTTTCGCTTATTACGGCGATTGTCTCCGCACCTCTCGCGGCGACCTCCTTGATGTTGCTGACGGTCTTTTCAAACAGTCTGTCGCAGCAGCAAAGAGCGCAGACCACCGTGCCCTCCTCGATAAGGGAGATAGTGCCGTGCTTGAGTTCTCCGGCGGCATATGCCTCGGAGTGAATGTAGCTGATTTCCTTGAGTTTGAGACTTGCCTCAAGTGAAACCGCGTAATCGAGATTTCTGCCTATGAAATAGGCGTGTTCCAAGTATGCGTATCTCTTCGCAAGTTCCTTTATTTCGTCCTTTTGCTCCAAAATAGAGGCAACCTGTTCGGGCAGAGAGCGGATTGCATTTATTATTTCGTTGTACTCCTTATCGTCAATCTTATCCAGCGCCTGCGCCATATAGAGCGCGAGAAGATATACGAGCGTCAGCTGTGTGCTGTATGCCTTGGTTGTGGCAACTGCGATTTCGGGGCCCGCCCAGGTGTAAAGCACATCGTCCGATTCGTTGGCGATAGTTGAGCCGACAACATTTACTATTGAAAGTATTCTCGCACCTCTCGACTTAGCCTCTCTCAACGCCGCCAGCGTGTCGGCTGTTTCACCGCTTTGGCTGATTGCTATGCAAAGGCAGTTTTCGTCAATAATCGGATTTCTGTATCTGAACTCGCTGGCGAGGTCAACCTCTACGGGAATTCTTGTGAGCTCCTCTATGACATATTTGCCCACCATTCCGACATGCCAAGCCGAGCCGCACGCGACTACGCAGATTTTCTTGAGGTTTTTAATCTGCTCGGCGGTGAGGTTGATTCCGTCAAGGTTTATCGAGTTGTCGTCATTTATGCGCGGAGAAATGGTTTTTGCAATCGCTTCGGGTTCCTCCATTATCTCTTTGAGCATAAAGTGCTGATATCCGCCCTTTTCGGCTGCGGAAACGTCCCAGTCGATTTTTACGATGTTTTTGCTTATCTTTTCTCCCGTGGGGGCGAAGATTTCGACATTATCCCTTGTCAGCCTTGCGAACTCTCCGTCGTCAAGCTGATAGATAGACTTTGTGTATTTTACAACCGCGGTTATATCGGACGCGAGGAAGTTTTGATTTTCGCACAGACCGATGATAAGCGGGCTTGCGTTTCTGACCGCCCATATTTCGTTCGGAAAATCCTTGCAGAGAATACCCAGAGAATAAGCGCCCTTGAGTTTTTTGAGCGTTTTCATTATTGTCGAGCGCATATCTCCGTCGTAGAGCTTTGCCAGAAGCTGAGCGACAACCTCTGTGTCCGTCTCGCTCGCAAAGATAACTCCTTCGTTTTGCAAATCTGCCTTCAATTCGGAGAAATTCTCGATAATTCCGTTGTGGACAACGCTGAATCTGCCGTCCATACTCATATGCGGGTGGGAGTTTCTGTCGGAGGGCTTTCCGTGAGTTGCCCAGCGCGTATGACCTATGCCTATGGTGGAGATGTCTTTGTATTCACTCTTGACTTTTTTGCGAAGCTGTTCTATTTTACCCTTTGCTTTTGTGGTGAATATATCTCCGTTTCGGTTTATCGTGGATATTCCGGCTGAATCATATCCCCTGTATTCAAGCCTTTCAAGTCCGTCTAAAAGGATAGGTGCAACATCGTTATCGCCTATGTATCCGATAATTCCGCACATACCGAAAACCTCCTTGTTTACTGCCTATTAAGCGAAAATTATACATATTATTTATAATGTAATAAACTGATGATAACATAAAAAAAAGGAAAAATCAATCTAAGGCGGCAATATGTACTCACCGCCTTAAATTAAATCGGAAAAATTATGTCTTTTTACCCGGCACAAATCATCGGGTTCAAGGAGAACTTTTACCGAGCGCCGATAGTGTTCATTTTCTCACGGAGAATTTGTAAACGGTGGTCGAGATAAACGGCTGACCTGCGTCATATGTGCACTGTTTGAAATTCTCCTTGTTCGGTGCGTCGGGGAAAAATTGTGTTTCAAGGCATACTGCACCGTGGTGAGTGAAATTTTTCGAGTATTTTCCTGCGAAGGGCTTGAGCACATTGCCTGTATATACCTGCATACCGGGCAGGTCGGTGAACACGTCCATTTGTATCCCCGTGCCCTCCTCACAGAGCGTGGCGGCGTATTTGAGCGCGCCGTTGTAGTTATTGAGGCAGAAGTTTGAGTCATATCCGCCGTACATTTTGACAGCCGGGTAATCGGAGTCGAAATCTCTGCCGATTCTCTTTTCCTCTCTGAAATCCATGGGAGTGCCGTCAACGGGAAGGATTTCACCTGTGACGATGAGTTCGTCGTCCGCGTCGGTGAAACAGTCCGCGTCAATTCTCAGCAGGTGATTGTCGATTGTCTGCTCGCTGTCACCGGTGAGGTTGAAATACAGGTGGTTTGTCAGGTTGATTACCGTCTTCTTATCGCTGACCGAGTAGTAGTCGATTTTCAGCGAATCCTCTTGCAGGGTGTATAAGACTTCGGTGCGGAGCGTTCCGGGGAAGCCGTTGGTGCCGTCGGGACTTGTGTATGTGAACTTGACTGAGCTCTCGTCGAGGGAAACAATATCCCAAACAGCCGTCCTGAACTCGTCGTTGCCGTGAAGTATATTCTTACCGACATTTGCGCTCAACTTGTACTCGGTGCCGTCGAGAGAAAATCTCGCCTTGCCGATTCTGTTGCAAAATCTGCCGATTGCTGCGCCCTGATTGTCGCTGTTTTTGACATATCCGTCGAGCGTTTCAAATCCGACCGCAATATCCGTGCCTTTGCCGTTTTTGTCGGGAACGATGAGCTTTGTTATCGTCGCGCCGTAGGTCATCGCACTGAACGACAATCCCTTATCATTTGTAACGGTGACTTCTTCAATATCTCTGCCGGCGGTATTGCCGATGATTTTTCTCTCTGTCATATTTTTATCTCCTTTGAGTTTATAAAATCATTTTATCATATTTTTATCCTTTTGCAAAGGCGTATATTCGGCGGAATTTATCAAAAGAGATTTTACTTTAACACATTTTATACATTATAATATTTTTGTCGAATTTTACTGTTTTTTGCAAAATATATTGACTTTTTAGTATTCATATTATTGTAAAAAATCGAATAAAAATCTTCTGCGCCGTTTAACTGCTTTTAGAATAATTAAAAAATCGTCTCAATCACCTTATCGCACACATCGGGGGAATATCTCCAATAGTCCATATGGCTTGACTTCGGGAAGTATAATTTTTCAACCGACGGCTGCTGCTCGTCAAAAATATCTATTATGGTGAGCTTTATCTTCATTTTCTGCGGTATAATTGACTTTATGTAAACTGCTACCGTGTCGCCTGTCTTGGCAAATTCGTTTGGCTCGGAGAGCCCCGCAAGGTTTGGAGTCAGCTCTATAAATATACCGTAGCTTTCAACCGAGCGTACAATTCCCGTCACCGTTTCACCAACGGAGAATTTGGCGGCGTTTTCCTCCCAGGTTCCGAGCATTTCCCGCAGGGAAAGTGTTATTTTTGACTCCGAGGTATTTCTGACGACGGCGCGTATATTCTCACCCACCTTGACTCTGCGGTCGGGGTGAGAAATGCGCGAAACGCTGAGCATATCTATCGGAATCAGCGAGTTTATACCCGCGCCCATATCAACAAAAGCGCCGAACTTTTCAAGGTGCGTGACCTTTGCGGGCACAATATCCCCCGGCACGAGTCGGCTGCAGTATTCCTCGGTGCACTTGAGCTGAACGGCTCTGCGGGAGAGTATTGCCGTCCTCTGCCCGAATGCGTTTTCTTCAAATCCGGTGATGATGAACTGGACGGGCTTATTCACTCTTGAAATGAGGGCAATATCGCGAGTTGTACCCTCCTTGATACCGAGTGCGCCCTCGTCCCTCGGTATAATTCCGGGCATACAGCCGAGGCCTACATGCAGATTGTGCTCGCAGTCGCAGACATTTGCGACGGCTTCGAGTATCTGTCCCTTTTGGTAGGCGGTGTAGAGGGCGTCACAGCTTCTTTTTGCCTTTATTACCTCCGGCGAATCCATTAGGTTTCCTTCGGTTGTGAAGTCAGTCATTTTAATTTCTCCTTTTCGTAGAATTAGTTTGGACGCTTCTTTTGAATTTGTCACTTATTAAAATTTATGCTGTGAGGTGCTTCGATATAATAGGACGCCGATTTATTTTTCATTTTCGGCGGCTTTTGTCCGAAAAATGCTTGAAAGTATATTTGTAAACATATCTAAAATGTGATAATATATAATGAAAAGGTATTGGGAAATGAGATTTGCAGATGAGAAAACGGAGCGGATTATGAATATTTCGGTCGGAGATGTAATCACATTAAAAAAGAAACACCCCTGCGGCTCGTTTGAGTGGCAGGTCAGCAGAATAGGCGCGGATTTTAAAATAAAATGTCTCGGCTGCAACCGAGAGATGATGTTGCCGCGCGTGAAAGTGGAAAAAAGTATTAAAAAAGTGAACGGTGAAAAGGTATGATAGAAAAGCTTGACGGAATTGAAGAGAAGTTAGAGGATCTCAACAGGCAGCTCTGCGACCCCGATGTCGCCTCTAATCAGGAGAAGTATAAAACCCTGAGTAGAGAGGTTAAGAATTTAACTCCTGTGGTTGAGAAATATGAGCAGTACACGGCGGCTCGGAGCAAGCGTGAAACATCGAAGGAAATGCTTGATGAAAAGGGCTTGGACAGAGAGTCAAAGGATATGCTCATTGAGGAAATAGGTACTGCCAAGAGTGAAATGGCGCGTCTTGCCGACGAGCTTAAAATAATGCTTTTGCCCAAGGACCCGAATGATGATAAGAATGTAATTATCGAAATCCGCGGCGGCGCCGGCGGAGAGGAGAGCGCCCTGTTTGCAGGCGTTCTTTACAGAATGTACTCAATGTACGCCGAGCGCAGAGGGTATAAGACGGAGATAATGTCCTGCAGTGAAACCGGACTCGGCGGATTTAAGGAAATATCCTTTTCCGTAGAGGGAGAGGGCGCGTACAGCCGCTTTAAATATGAGAGCGGAGTGCACAGAGTTCAGCGCGTTCCGGAGACCGAGTCGCAGGGCAGAATACACACCTCGACAACAACCGTTGCGGTGCTTCCCGAGGCGGAGGAGGTCGATGTCGAGATAGACCCCGGCGACTTGCAGATAGATACCTTCCGTTCGAGCGGAGCGGGAGGTCAGCATGTCAATAAGACATCCAGCGCAATTCGCGTCACGCATTTGCCGACGGGAATGGTTGTCGAGTGTCAGGACGAGCGCTCGCAGCATAAGAACAAGGAAAAGGCGCTCAAGGTGCTTCGCTCCCGCCTGTTAGACGAGCAAATTCAAAAACAGCACGATGAAATTGCCGGCGAACGCTCCGCACAGGTCGGAACCGGCGACAGAAGCGAGCGAATAAGGACATACAACTACCCGCAGGGCAGAGTGTCCGACCACAGAATCGGCTTGACATTGTATAAACTTGAAAATATATTGAACGGAGATATGGACGAGCTAATAGACGCACTTTCTACGGCGGAGAACGCCGCCAAGCTAAAGGCACAGTCCGAGTGATACAGAGGTTTTGATTTGAAGACAGAGATTTTCAGCGTTAATGAACTTGAAGCCGCCGCGCGGATAATTCGCCGAGGCGGTATTGTCGCCATGCCTACGGAAACGGTGTACGGACTTGCCGCCGACGCGCTAAATCCCGAATCGGTGAGGAGTATATACAGCGCAAAAGGCAGGGAGAGCGACAATCCTCTCATCGTTCATATAAGCGATATATCTATGTGGAAGCCGCTTGTCCGGGAGATAACCGAGCAGGCAATGGCACTTGCAAAGGCGTTTTGGCCGGGTCCTTTGACGATTATTCTGCCGAAGAGCGCGGCGGTAAATGATGTCGTCAGCGGCGGGCTTGATACCGTGGCGGTGAGAATGCCGTCTCACCCTGCGGCGAAGCGGTTTATCGAGCTGTGCGGCTGTCCGATAGCCGCGCCGAGCGCGAATTTGTCGGGCGCTCCGTCCCCGACTACCTTTGAGGCGGTTAAAAAGGATATGCTCGGCAGGGCGGACGGAATTATCGACGGCGGCGATTGCGGCTTCGGTGTGGAGTCCACGGTCATATCCCTCGCGCAGGGGAAGCCGAGGCTGTTAAGACCGGGTGCTGTCACTCCGGATATGCTGCGTGAGGTTTTGGGAGAAATTGAGATAGACGAGGGAGTTACGCACGAGGTGGATATATCGCGCCATGTCGCGTCTCCCGGTATGAAATATAAGCACTATTCGCCGAAGGCGAAGGTTTACATTGTAAATGCACCGAAGGACAGATACACCGAATTTGTCAACTTAAAGCGCGGGGAAAACGCCGTAGCTATGTGTTATTCCTCATGGGCGGAAGGGATAAAATCTATGCCGTGCATACCCTTTGGCGAGCAGGGCGACAGCGCTTCACAGGCGGCGGTGCTTTTTGAGGATTTGAGAAAATGTGACAAATTGGGCGCCGACTTTGTCTATGCGCCTATGGCGAGCGCGGACGGCGTGGGGCTTGCCGTTTTAAACAGACTTCTTCGGGCGGCGGCGTTCAAGGTGCTGGAGCTCAGTTCGGACAGCTTTGAGCTCATCGGCGTCACAGGGCCCACCGGCACCGGAAAATCCTCCGTTGGTAAATCTTTGTTGGGCGGTGCCAG
>CALYOC010000017.1 GCA_945227095.1 uncultured Clostridia bacterium | reverse complement strand
AATCTGTCCGCCGTAAAGCATTCCCATCAAGGTTGTTTCAATTACATCGTCAAAGTGAGGTCCGAGTGCGATGTTATTGCAGCCGAGCTCCTTTGCTTTTGCGTAAAGGTGACCTCTGCGCATTCTCGCGCAAAGGTAGCAGGGAGATTTTTCAATCTTTTGTGTGACATCGAAAATATCCGTTTCAAAAATTTGAGCCGGAATGTCGAGCAGTCTTATATTTTCCTCAATTTTTTTAATCGTATTTTCGCTGTATCCGGGGTTCATTATAATGTATTTTAAGGAGAAGCTGACATTACTGTATCTTTGAAGCATCTGCAGAAGCTTTGCCATAAGCATCGAGTCTTTCCCTCCGGAGATGCAGACGGCGATTTTATCTCCTTCAAGAATCAGCTCGTAATCCTTGACCGCCTTTGTGAAGCAGGACCAAATGTCATCGCGGTATTTTTTGTTAATACTTCGCTCGATAAGCTGTGTTTTACTTAATTTTCTGTCCATAAAAAACACCTGAAATCAAAATATGTCTGCGGAAAAAGCCGCAGACATATGGTACAACAATTATTCGATTTTTTCAACACTTAAATATTAAGGCTTTTGTAGACATCGTTGAGCACCTTGTAAGAGTTTTTGAGTTTTTCTTTTTCATCCTCGCTTATGTTGAGGGACAGTATTCGCTTTACTCCCGTTGAGTTGACATAGGCGGGGAGTCCCATATACACATCGTAAAGACCGTATTCGCCGTTTAGCTTCGAGGATACCGTAAGCACGCTGTTTTCATCTCCGAATATAGCCTTAGTTATCCTCACAAGTGCCATACCGATTCCGTAGTATGTTGCGCCCTTCGCCTTTATTACCTCGGCGGCTGAATTTCTAACCTTATCCGCGATTGCGTGAATTTCCCTGACCTGATAGGCAAATCTTTTATCATCGCATACCTGTTCAACTAATTTTGTGGCGAGGTATAGTTGACTGAACGGTACAAATTCGCTGTCTCCGTGTTCACCGATTACGTACCCGTGAATATTTCGTGGGTCAACGCCGAAGTAATTTCCCACAAGGTATCGAAGCCGTGCGGTGTCAAGCGTTGTTCCGCTGCCTATAACCCTCTTGGCAGGGAATCCGGAAAGTTCCTGCGTGATTCTTGTCATAACATCTACCGGGTTTGAAGCGACGAGAAATATACCGTCAAAGCCCGACTCCGTAATTTTTGAAATGAGTGATTTAAATATATTTAAGTTGTCGTTGAGAAGTTCAAGCCTTGATTGACCTTCTTTTCTCTGCGCGGCGCCCGCCGTTATAACAACGAGGTCTGCATATTTGCAGTCGTTGTACGAGCCCGCCCTTATTTTCATATGACTTCCCGAAAAGGCGAGTCCGTGGTTTAAATCCATAGCCTCTCCGAGTGCCTTCTCCGCGTTTATGTCAATGAGTATCAGTTCATTGCATATGTCTGTGTTGAGCAGTGCGTATGCGTAGCTCATTCCCACCATACCGCACCCGACCAATGCAACACATCTTTTTTCCATAAATATCACCGATTATATTTTGTGTACGAGGATGTGGAAAAACAGCGGTAATTTTTGGATATTCTGTGCTTTTTTTACTTTTGATTGAAACGAAAAATGCAAAAAAATATGCGAAATAATAAATATTTCGCATATCATTATTCTATCATTGTTTTATCAAGATTATATCACATACAAAAGGATATAAAAGAAGTGTAAAAAGCTTCCCAAAAGTACAAATATGTGCAAAATGCTGTGGCCGACATCTTTCTTTTGACCGATTTTTAAAAAGACGGAGCCTATTGTGTACGCTACACCGCCGCCGAGAAGGAGGATGAATCCGGGTGTGGCGCCCATATAGTTAAAAAACCGCGCAAAACCCATTTTGTATATCATAAAGGGGAATACAAACAATATGCTCCACCCGATTAGCAGATAAAATACCATTGTTATTGTTCTGAATTTTACAAAGTCGATACTTTTAAAGACTATTCCGAGTATTGTCAGTCCCCATACAATTCCGAACATTGTCCAGCCTATTGCGGTGCTGAAGGGGATTATCTTACAGAATATAATAGGGGTGTATGAGCCGCCTATGAGCAGATATACTGAGTCATGGTCGAGCACTTGAAATACCTTTTTTATTGTTTCGCCGTTGAGTCCGTGGTATATTCCGGAGATTGTATAAAGTACAATCATTGAAGCGCCGTATATCGCACTTGAAATAATGGCATATACATTTTGATGCACAGCCGCAAATGCAACGCAAATTGTCAGTGCGGCTACTCCGAAAACACTTCCCACAATATGTGATATTGAGTTGAAAAGCTCAACCGGTTTTGAGTAATTCGGTAGGACTCTTTCTTTTAAAGTAGTTCTTTTCATAGATTAAAACATTCCTAAAATAAACGATTTTAACGGTATAAACAATATCGGCAGAAATATGGCAGGCACCATATCCATAACTTTAATTTTGGTCACTTTTAGCATGTTTAAACCAAGCGCTAAAATTATCAGTGAGCCTGTGCAGGTCATGGCGGTGACTACATCCGTCGAGAGGTAGGGCGCAACAAAGCCGGCTAAAAGAGAAATTGAGCCCTGAAGAAGCAGTACGACTATTGCCGAGAAATATACTCCGTATCCGAGAGTAGAGGCAAATATCAGTGAGCTTACAAAGTCGAGAACACTTTTTGCAAAAAGTGTTGAGTTGTCACCTGAAATACCTGCATTTAAAGAGCCTACTATCGTCATAGCCCCTACGCAGAACAGTAGGGAGGAGGTGACAAATGCCTCTCCCACGGTAGAAGTGCCGCTCGGCTTGCTCTCTGCCTGACAGGTGGGCTTGTCCGTAGTGACAGTGGCTTTTTTATATCTCCTTTTTTGAGAGAGGGACTGTGCCTTGCTCTCCGCAAAGGCTCCTGCGCGGTTTAGTAAAGCGTCCAATTTGCAGGCCGTACCCAGGACGGTGCCTATCGCCATTGAGAGGATAACAATTATTGCGTCCGTCTTTGCCGTCATTCCGCTTACACCGATGAAAATTGTGCAGATGCCCAGCGCGAACATAACCGCTTTGCCTATTTTTTCCGGCATACTTTTTTTAAAGATAAGACCGATGGTCGTGCCTAAAAGTATGGTTGCCGCATTTAATATTGTTCCTAAAAGTGTGTTTAAAATATCCAATTTGAACTCCAAACAGTTTTTTTCGCACGGCAGAGATTTTTATACAGTGCCGGCAAATTGATAATTAAATTTTAAAGATATTTTAAACAAAAGTCAATAAAATATAAAATTTAATTGAATAAACTGTTGTTTTTATGGTAAAATGAATTTGTATATGTTTTCTGAATAGGTAATTAAATTTTTATAAATTTTATCGGAGGTTTTTATGAAAGATAAAACCATCATTAAAGAAAGTCCAAACGGTATTCGTTTTGTCTTTTATAATACAAAGAGGTTTAAAAACACTCGTATTTCAGTCAGATTTGCCGTGCCTTTGAGCGCTGACACGGCTTGTGCTACTGCGCTTGTACCGGCTCTTTTAAAGCATTCCTGTAAGGTTTGTCCGTCAAATGCACAACTTGAAAAAAGACTCGCTTCGCTTTACGGAGCGTCCTTGAGCGGTGCGAGCGAAAAGTACGGCGACGCACAGGTTGTCAGTTTGACAGTTAATTCAATCGCGGACAGGTTTGCAATGTACGGCGAAAAAATATCTTCCGATATAGCCGAACTGCTTATTCAAATTATTTTTAATCCCGATTTTGATGAAAGCGGAATGTTTAAGCAGGAGAACTGCGACAGGGAGAAAAGACTTCAAATTGAGCAGATACAGGGAATTTTGAATGATAAGATAACCTACGCTATGCACGAACTGCAAAAGGCGATGTTTGAGGGAAAAAGTTATGCCTTGAGCGCGCAGGGAACCGTCGAGGGAGTGCAGAGCTTGACTCCGTCGGATATAACCGCAAGGTACAGAGAACTTTTGGAAAGTGCGAGAGTTCAAATCACCGTTATAGGTGATGTTGATTGCTCCGTGATAGAGCGCCTTTTTACCGAGAAGTTTTCCGAGTACGGAAAAAGGAGAGAAAACATTGTCTGTGACAATTCCTATGCCGAGCGCGGTGTCAAGGAGGTTGAGGAGGAAATGGCACTCAGCCAAGGCAAACTTTGTTTAGGATTTCGCGTGGGCGGAGAGGATATATATGCCAACCGGGTTATGTGCGATATGTTTGGCGGCGGGGTTTATTCCAAACTTTTCCGTGTTGTAAGGGAGAAAATGAGCCTTTGCTATTATTGCTCGGCAAAGTATATGAGACTTAAAGAATGTATATTTGTTCAAAGCGGAATTGAAAATGTGAACAGGGATAAAGCGGTAAAGGGTATTCTCGACCAACTTGAAGCGCTGGCAAGCGGAGATTTCACCGAGGAGGATTTTGACGCGTCTGTCAGAGGACTCAACGACATATATTCCGGTGCGAGCGATACCGCTGCGGAGATAGATATTTGGAACTCGTCACAAATTCTTGACGATAATATATTGAGCACTGAAGAATATTTGCGCGGCATAAACGGCGTAACGCGTGAGGATGTAATATCTGCCGCAAAAAAAGTAAAATTGGACACAGTATATACTTTAATAGGAAATTTGAAGGAGGAGTTAAATTGATAAAAGAAATTGAAAACCGACTCCTTGATGAAAAGTATTATGAAATAGACCATGCGAGCGGATTAAAAATACTTGTTATGCCTAAAAAAGGATACACAACGGCATATGCGACCTTTGGAACAAAGTATGGTTCTATCGACACCGCTTTTAAAAAGTCGGGCGAGGGAAAAGTGATAACGGTGCCCGAGGGAACGGCGCATTTTTTGGAGCATAAGCTTTTTGAGAGTGAAGAAATTGACGCCTTTGAGAGGTTTTCAAAGACGGGCGCAAATGCAAATGCCTTTACCTCGTTTGACAGAACCTGCTATCTTTTTTCATGCGCGGATAATTTTTACGAAAACCTTCAAACTCTGTTGGATTTCGTCCAGAGTCCGTATTTTACACAGCAAACCGTGAAAAAGGAACAGGGAATTATCGGGCAAGAGATAAAAATGTACGATGACAGTGCCGATTGGGTTGTGCTGTTTAATATGCTCAGAGCGATGTATCATAATCACCCTGTGAAAATTGATATTGCCGGAACAGTGGAAACTATTGCGCAGATAACTGATAAAAAGCTTTATGAGGCTTATGAAACATTTTACAATCTTCACAATATGGTGTTGTGCGTCGCCGGAAATGTTGAGGTCGATAAGGTCCTGCAGGTGGCTGACAGGTACCTTAAATCCGCGCGCAAATTTGACATTGAGCGCGTTTATCCGACTGAGCCGGAGAGCGTGGTTGAAAGTTATATTGAGCAGACAATGCCGATTTCGATACCTATGTTTTGCATAGGGTATAAGGAAAACTACGAAGCCGCCGAGCGCACCTTGAAGGAAAAACTTGAAACCATGGTTCTCACCGAAGTGATTGTCGGCGGAATGAGTCCTCTTTATCAAAAGCTTATTGATGACGGACTTATAAATTCAAATTTCGGCATTGAGTATTTCACCGGGCACGGATATTCGTCCGTTATCATTCAGGGAGAAAGTAAGGACCCGACGGCGGTTAAGCAAGCGATTGACCGTGAAGTTGAGCGTATTCGTCGTGAGGGCATTGACGAGGAGATATTCAACTGCGTTGTCAAGGAACTTTACGGTGAAAGCATTATGGGATATAATAATATATCGAATATAGCGCAGGGGCTTACCGAAAGCTATTTCGGCGGCTACGGTATGTTTGACGATATTGAAATTTACCGAAATATGACAGCCCAAGATGTTCAGAACAGGCTCAAATGCGAACTGAATCCCGACTTTTCCGTGTTGTCGGTTATAAAGCCGGAGGCTTAATTTTGTAAATTAAAGAAATGAGGATAAAAAGATGACAGTTGTTTACTTTCCGGGGCTCGGAGATTTGCACTTTGCGGTTTCCAATATAGCCTTCGGCACGGTCACTATGTACGGACTTATTATAGCAATCGGATACAGTTTAGCCGTTGTTATAGGCGGTATGAGGGCTTATAAATGGCGAATGAGCATTGATTCTATGATTGATGTTGCCATATGGGGAACCATTGCCGGAATAATCGGTGCACGGCTTTATTACTGCATTTTTCAATGGGATATTTATAAGGACAACCCTCTTGACATTTTTAAGATTTGGGAGGGCGGACTTGCCATATACGGAGGCTTAATCGGCGCTTTGGGAGCAGCCTTAATTGTCTGCATTGTCGATAAGCTCTCGGTCACAAATCTGCTTGACCTGTGCGCTATGAGTTTCCTTTTGGCGCAGGGAATAGGTCGTTGGGGAAACTTCTTCAATCAAGAGGCGTTCGGCTCAAACACCACGACTTCTCCGTTCAGAATGTATAGTGACAAGACAAGCCTGTATCTTGCCGAGCATGCGCAGGAGCTCGCTCAAAAGGGAGTCACCGTGTATCCCGACCAGCCTGTTCACCCGACTTTTTTGTATGAGAGTGTGTGGTGCATTATCGGCTTCTTTGTAACATCGTACATAGCGAAAAGGCACCGCAAATTCCGCGGAGAGATTTTTGCATTATATCTCATTTGGTACGGACTCGGCAGAACTGTTATCGAAGGACTTCGCACCGATAGCCTTTATATTGCAAATACCACTATCAGAGTGTCACAGGCGCTCTCCGCCTGTATGGTACTTGCGGGTGTAATCTGGCTCGTTGTCGGTCTTATATATGCTAAAAAGCACCCTCTGCACCAGGAAATTCGCCCGAAGGGCAAAAAGGGCGCAGGCATTGACTGGAAAAACACCTTTCCCCACGCCGACGGATACGATTGCGACGGAAATTGGATTTGTGAGGGATACAGGGACCCCGTGTACGCTTACCGCGAGAGTTTGAAACCGAAAAAAGACGGTAAGAACGCAGGTGTTAAAGTCAGGGCAAGCAGGACGGATACCGCTTCGGACACTTGGCACACAGTAACTTTGTCAGATATTGATGTGAGGTGAAACTTTGAAAAAGGATAATACCGGTAAATACTTTAGAGCGAAGTCTCGAGAGGATAAGGTTTACAAGGTCACATTGGAAGATATTGCGCGAACAGATATAGCAGACAACAGCGGCAAAAAATTTCGCGCAGTGAGAAAACAAGAGGGTAAAAAATGATTAGAATGGACGGAAAAGAGGTTTCCGCTGCGGTTAAGCAGCAGATTGCCGACAGAGTAAAATGTATGGGCATTAAGCCCGGATTGGCGGTTATAATCGTCGGCGACGACCCGGCGTCAAGAATATATGTCAATAATAAGAAAAAAGCATGTGAATTTTGCGGTTTTTTAAGTGAGGAGTATTCGCTTGCGGGCGACACATCGGAGCAGGAACTTTTGGAGCTTATAAGGCAGTTGAATGATAGAGAGGATATCCACGGAATTCTCTGTCAGCTGCCCCTGCCGAAGCATATTGATGAAAAGGCGGTTATTTCCTGCATTTCTCCGGAAAAGGATGTTGACGCCTTTAATGATGTCAATGTGGGTAAAATTATGATAGGAAACTATTCGTTCTTACCCTGCACACCCGCGGGAGTAATGGAAATGCTTGATTATTACAACATTGACATCACGGGTAAAAACGCGGTGGTTATCGGCAGGAGCAATATTGTCGGTAAGCCTATGGCCATGCTGCTTCTTCATTCAAACGCAACGGTGACTGTTTGCCATTCAAGGACAGTCGGGTTAAAGGAAATCTGCCGCCGCGCCGACATAATTGTCGCTTGTATAGGTAAGGAGAAATTTGTCACCGCCGATATGGTTAAGGACGGCGCGGTTGTCATTGATGTAGGTATCAACCGAATGGAAAACGGCAAGATATGCGGCGATGTCGATTACGAAAATGTCGCGCCCAAGACGTCCTACATAACTCCCGTACCGGGCGGGGTAGGACCTATGACGATAGCAACTCTTATGAAAAATACATTGAATGCCTGCATTGAACAAAGTAAAGCAAAAAACAAATAATATCTTATATATAATTATTTATTGACAAACTCACTTTGTTTTGTTATAATGCTAACTGCCGCATATCAAGGGCGAGGTCTGTCCTCACACACCCAATCGGGTGCCCCGAATAGCGAGACTTTAAAAGGAAGGTATAATTATGTACGCTGTTATTGAAACAGGTGGAAAACAGTACAAGGTACAAAAGGGCGATGTTATTTTCGTTGAAAAGCTTGACGCCAAAGAAAACTCCACAGTCACTTTTGATAAGGTAGTTGCTCTCGGAGGAGACACCTTTGAGGCAGGCGCACCGTATGTCAAGGGTGTAAAGGTCAAAGGAAAGGTTCTCAAACAAGGCAAGAGTAAAAAG
>CALYOC010000016.1 GCA_945227095.1 uncultured Clostridia bacterium | reverse complement strand
TCCGCTTCAGGTGCGACAGGGAGAAATCTTGCAGCAGATTCGATAAGTTGCGTCAGCCTGTTTGAAAGCCGAAGCGAGGACATGGCGGAGGCAAGCGCGTTTTCGCCGGCGGCTTGCTTTATACTCCGTGCGAGCGCGCAAAGCCGTATTTCGGGCTTCGGCGGCAGGTAATCTATTGTTTTTATCATTTTCTCCCACGCGCCTTTCACCGCGCAAACGGCATCGATTTCGGGCAGTAATACGGAGAAAACACAGCGGTATTCGTTTAGGATTTTTGCGGCTGAGTCGCCCGAAAGCAGTTTGAAAAATTCTTTGTTTATGCGCTCGCGGGATATGCTTTGTAAAAGCTCTTTTTTACGCAATACGGCGCGTTTTGTCTTATCGTCCGCAGTGAAGTTCAGAGTGGAGCAAAATCGCAGTGCTCTGAGTATTCGCAACGCGTCTTCGTTAAATCTGTTTTCGGGATTTCCCACACAGCGGATAATCCTCGCCCCGATGTCCTCCTGCCCGCCGAACAGGTCTATAAGTCCTGTTTTAGGGCTGTACGCCATGGCGTTCACCGTGAAATCCCTGCGTGCAAGGTCGGAGTCAATGTCCTTTAAAAAGACAACCTTGTCCGGATGACGAAAGTCGGAATATGAGCCCTCCGCGCGAAATGAAGTTATTTCGTATGCCTTTGAATCAATAATAGCCGTCAGGGTGCCGTGCTTTATTCCATACTCTAAGCAGGCGATTTTTGCTTTGTCAAAAGCACCCTTTATTTCCTGCGGCGAGGCGCTTGTGCAAAGGTCCCAATCGTCCGGGGGTTTGCCCATAATGCTGTCGCGCACGCAGCCGCCCACGGCGAAGCACTCAAAGCCTTCACCGTTTAAGAGATTTATTAAAAATTCGGCATTTTTTTCTATCTTCATTACTCTCTTAAATATTGAAACAGCGGGTGAGAACGAATGCTTCGTGAACATTCGGTTTTCTCACCCGCTTGATTTGTGTCACTTTTGTTAGTCAAAGAATGCGTTGTGAATGGCTTTGACCGCCTTATCCGCCGCTTCCTTTTCAATGAGTACGGATATTTTAATCTCACTTGTTGAAATCATTTGAATGTTGACATCTGCACTGTAAAGTGCCTCGAACATTCTTGAAGCGGTTGCGGGGTGAGTTTCCATACCGGCACCGACAAGGCTTACCTTTGCAACATTTTCGTCAATTACAACTTGGCTGTCCTTGCAGGAGGAGAGGGATTTGATAGCTTGCTCTGCCTGTGCGGAGTTTTCCCTGCTTACCGTAAAGGTGATGTCCTTTGTTCCGTCCCTTCCCACTGACTGAAGGATGATGTCAACATTTATATTCTTTTGTGCAAGCTTTGAGAAAACCTTAAAGGCAATCCCCGGTGTGTCCGGCAATCCGATGATTGAAATTCTTGCAACATCTGTGTCCTTTGTAACGCCTCTGATCAACATTTTTTCCACGGTTGTTTCCTCCCTAACTATTGTGCCCGGAGCCTCTACAAGGCTGGACAACACTTCCAATTCTACCGAATATTTTTTTGCCATTTCAACTGACCTGTTGTTGAGCACCTGCGCTCCGAGAGTGGCGAGCTCGAGCATTTCGTCGTAGGTGATTTCCTTTAACTTAATTGCGTTCTTGACTTTCCTCGGGTCGGCGGTATATACACCCTCGACATCTGTGAAAATCTGACATCTGTCGGCTCGAAGAGCCGCAGCGATAGCGACTGCGCTAGTGTCCGAGCCGCCCCTGCCGAGAGTTGTGAGGTCGTCGTATTTATTTATACCCTGGAAGCCGGCTACAATGACTATATTGTCCTTTTCAAGCTCCTGTTTAATTCTGTCCGCTTTGACTTTTCTGATTCTTGCGGCTCCGTGAATCTCGTCCGTTGAGAAGCCCGCCTGCCAGCCCAGCAGAGAAATGGCGTTTACGCCGAGCGTTTTAATCGCCATTGCCAAAAGGGAAATTGAAATCTGTTCACCGCTTGCCAGGAGCATATCGAGCTCTCTCTTTGAGGGATTGGAAGTTATCTCGGCGGCCTTTTCGAGCAAATCGTCCGTTGTATCGCCCTGTGCGGATACAACTACGACGACAGAGTTGCCCTCTTTGTATGTTTGCACAACGCGACGCGCAACATTTAAAACCCTGTCTTTGTCGGCGACCGAGCTGCCGCCGAACTTCTGTACTATAAGTGACATAGTGTTTCCTCCAATGTGCTATTCAAAAACTCTGACTTTAGTTTCGAGTTTGAAATCTTTAATGCTGTCTAATATTTCGTCTAATTCTTTTTCGGTTTGCTTTTGAGTTGTAAATGCTATTTCATTTTTGGGAGCGCCCGGCAGGGATATGAAGTTGACCTGCGAGAGAGCCTTTTTGACCTCGGCCACACTGCCGACACCTCTAACATAATATGAAACGGGCATTTCCTTTGGTGACACAACGGTGCTCCCGTCGGAATCCTCCCAGCCGAAATCCTTTCTTTTTTCGGTATGCCTTGCGCAGTCCATAATGTCTGCCGCAACCGCGCTTGCCGTCGGCAATTTTCCCGCGCCCGCGCCGTAGAAAAATACTTCTCCGACCATATTCCCGCGCAGGATAATTCCGTTGAAAACATCTTCGACATTTGTCAGTTGAGAATCCTTTTTGACAAAAGCCGGCGCGACAAACGCGCAGATTTTATCCCCGAACCTTTTAGCTTGTCCGAGAAGCTTGATGTCGCAGCCGTTTGCCTTTGCGTATTTTACATCTCTGAGGGAGAGGTTTTGGATACCCTCGGTAGGAACGCTGTCGGGGTAGATGTGCTTGCCGAAGCACAGCGAAGCGAGGATACAGGTCTTTCTCTGAACATCGTATCCGCAGATGTCGGCTGTGGGGTCCTTTTCGGCATATCCGAGCTTCTGTGCTAATTTCAGAGCGTCCTCAAGGCTCATATCCTCTTTATACATTTTGGTGAGTATAAAGTTTGTCGTGCCGTTTATAATTCCTGCGAATTGCTCAATTTCGTTTGCACAAAGGCATTGATAGATGGGTCTGATTATCGGCACTCCGCCGCCTACGCTCGCCTCGAACATATAGTTTACTCCGTTTTCGCGTGCGGTTTTGAGCAGCTCGGCTCCGTGAGTTGCGACAAGCTCCTTGTTGGAGGTCACGACGCTTTTACCGGCGCACAGCAGTTTTTTTGTAAACTCGAAGGCGGGATTGCAGCCACCCATAACCTCTGCGACAATACTGACACTTTCGTCGTTTAATATGTCGTCGAAGTTTTTGGTGAGCTTGTCCTCATTTTTGTCCCCGGGGAAATCTCTTAAATCCAGTATATATTTTATATCGAGGGTTAAACCGAGTCTTTTGCTGATAGTCGAAGCGTTTGTTTGCAGAACCTCTGCAGTACCTGAACCGACTACACCGTAACCCATTATTGCGACATTCATATTGCGCTCCTTATATAATAAAAATTTACAAACTATATAATATCAAAAAAAATATATATAATCAAGTCTTAAATAGCGTCACACATACCGAAATTCACGGGTAAAGATGAATTTATTGTTAATATTACATATTGCCCTTTAAAAACTCAAAAAAGTTGTGTATAATAAGAATAACCGCTCGCCTGTAATATATTTTGCGAGTGTGGGTTAAAATATTATTTTCGGACAAGAGGTTAATATGTTAGACGAAAAGACGACAAAAAGGATACGCTTTATAGTCCTGATACTGTATGTTGTTGCGGTGCTTGCGGTGATTTACTTTGCCGTGGCAAAGGCACTCGGACTTGTTATGCCGTTTGTGATAGCGTTCGCCGTGGCTATGCTTTTACAAAAGCCGTCGAGATTTGTCGAGCGCAAGACTCACGGAGTTATCAAGAAAAAGTGGGCGGGCAGTATATTTATTATTCTGATAATTCTACTGATAGCGGCTGTAATCTCATTTGCCGGCGTAGCTATTGTCTCATATGTCAAGGACTTTATCAGCTATTTAAAGAGCCTGATAAATCAGCAGAATTTGAATGAGTTGAAGCAGAATTTGCTTACGTATGTGGGCAATTTAAACGGCGGACTTCAGGGCTTGGCGCAAAAGGCGGTAAACGGAGTTTACGATTTCTTGTCGGACGCGGACAAGATTACCTCGCTCGCCTCCGGTGCGGTAGGCGGCGCGTGGAATGTAGCAAAGAGCGTTCCCGGAGTGCTTATTGCCACACTTATTTCGATTATATGCTGTTTCTTCGCCACTGCGAGCTGGGACGATGTCTCAAGGTTTTTTATGGCGCAGCTCGGACCGAGGCACCGAGAACTTGCTCGCTCGACAAAGGTTGCGTTTAAGGATTCGATAGGACACCTCTTTGTCGCGTATTGTAAGATAATTTGTGTGACATTTTTTGAAATAATGCTCGGCTTTTACATTATGAAATGGTGCGGAGTTTACAGCGGCGGATTTATTCCGCTGATAGCTTTGATAATTGCGGTGGTAGATATCCTACCCGTCTTGGGAACCGGAACAATAATGGTTCCTTGGATGATTTACAATCTCATTATGGGAAACTATTGGTTTGCCGGAGGACAGCTCGCACTTTATATAATCGTCTGTGTTGTAAGGCAGTATATTGAGCCTAAATTCGTCGGCAAGTCCATAGGCCTTAACCCTCTTGTAACGCTTATCGCTATGTATATCGGACTGAAGGTTTTCGGCGCTGTGGGAATGTTCCTGCTCCCGATTTCGATTATCGTTTTAAAGGCGCTTCAGGATACGGGAAAGATTCACCTTTGGCAGTCTATTGAAACACAGCAGGACGAGCGGGATTCTCGTCCGTCGCTGTTTGAGAGGCTAAGGCAGAGGGTGAAGGCGCGAGGCTCCTCCGAGGACAGCCCGGAGAAATAAAAATATTCAGCGGAACGCTTGGTTGAGCCGAGCGCTCCGCTTCTTTTTTCGACATAAAAATTACACTGTTTATCTTAAAATACACAGTGACAGCGTATTATTTTATGAAAGCCGGTGTGTTTATGAAAGAACTGACCGGGGTAGTGGAAAAAGAGGGAAAGAAAAGTTTCGGCGAAAAGAGCTCGGTGCTGCCGACGGTGTATTATTTGTTCAGGGGAGTCCTGTTTGCCGTATTAAGTGCGGCTATGTCGGGAGCGGAGATTTTCGGAGGGTGCAGTCCGTTCGGTATAGCGCTGATGTGCGCGTGTCCGCGCAGATATACGGCGTTTTGTGCGGCGGGAGCAGCAATAGGGTATTTTATCGTTGCAAAAAATGTTGTAACGTTAAAGTACATATGCGCCTTGATTTTGGCGCTCTTGGTGAAGAACTGTATTTTGGCGGCAGGAGTGAAGAACAGATTTGCCGCCGCAGGAGCGAGCGCCTTTTTGTCGACCGCTCTCAGCTCTGCGCTGACTTGTCTTATTATGGATACTTTTATCAGTGAGGGCTATCTGTATTTGAGTGAGTGCCTTATGTGCACCCTCTGCGCCCTTTTGTATCGAAACGGCTTTCTTATGATAGATAAGGCAGTGAAGTATCAGCATTTGAGCTCCGGGGAGATAACCGCCGTGCTTTGCTGCGTGTTTTTGATTCTGACCGGAACCGAGTATATAAATGTAATGGGATTTTCCCCTGCGAGGGTGATTGCGGTATTTATCGTCCTTGTCAGCGTGTATCATCTGAAAATATACGGAGGAGTGTGTGCCGGAGCCGTGGCGGGAATCAGTATGAGTATTGCCGCCGATTCGCCGTTTATCGCCTTTTCCTATGCTCTGGGCGGATTGCTTTAGGGAATTGCGGGAGAGCGTTCAAAAGTCTTGAGCGGAGTGAGCATGTGCGCCTGTGCCGTGGCTACCGGATTTGTATGGGGAGCGGACAACTTTTCCTTTATCTATGTCTATGAGGCAGCGGCTGCGGCGGTGATGTATATAGCCGTGCCCAAAAAGCTGCTCAACAGGCTTTATTATTTTTCGCAGACTCAAACCTCTGCGGCAGACGCGAAAACATATCGGGTGAATATTGCAAACAGGCTGATTTTTGCCGGCGAAGCGCTTTTAGATGTTTCGGGCAGTATAATACGCGCGGGTGAAAGTCTTTCAAAACTTGAGTATGACCGGATGAGCGGAGTGTATAAAACCGCAATGCTTAAAACCTGTGACGATTGCGGTCTCAGGGGCTTTTGCTGGGACACTCAAAAGGATTATACGATTTCTGTTTTCAGGAAGATTGGCAAGTCTCTTAAAAGCGGAAAAGAGCTTCAAAGGGAGAGCCTGCCGAATGATTTCGGCAACAGGTGTATTCGTCCTGATACATTGGTGAAAAATCTCAACAGCGCCTATTCTTCGCAAATATATTCGGATATGGCACGCAGACGGCTTCGGGAAATGCGCGCGGTAATATCCGGAGAGTTCGGAGCGGTGGGAGAAATGCTTTGCGACCTCGCCGAATGTGTGGAGGAAAAGGAGATAATCGACAAGCGTCTGACATATGAAGCGGCAACCGTTTTTGAGGCGTATTCAATTCCTGCCGCAGATGTTGTTTGTACGCACAACTCCTCCGGCAGAGTAAAGGTTCAAATCCATGTACCGAAAGGGAATTGGGGATTTGAGGACGAGTACTTGCTGCGCTCCTTGAACGAGGCGGTGTATTGTAAACTTGAGGGACCGCATATAACCGAACTGGGCTCAAGTCTGCTTGTGCATTATTTTGAAAAGGCTGTTTTTAAGACTCAAACGGGCTTTTGTCAGATAAATGCGGATTCAAATACAGTCGGCGGTGATGCCTGCGAGATATTCAGCGATACACAGGGCAGAACGGCTCTGTTACTTTCCGACGGTATGGGCAAGGGTGAGGTTGCTTCGGTGGACGGAATTATGGCAGCTCACATGCTCTCCAAGCTTATAGGTGCCGGCTTTTCTCCGGAGAGTTCTCTGAAAGTTGTAAATTCTGCGCTTATGCTCAAAAGCGAGGAGGAGAGCTTTGCCACATTAGATATGGCGTGCATTGATTTATTCACCGGCAGAGTGGATTTTTATAAGGCAGGCGCAACCTGCTCCTTTATTCGCAGGAAGGGAAAGGCGGGCAGAGTAGAGCTTGCCTCTATGCCGGTGGGGATAATTAAGGACGCGCTGTTTGTGAAGACGAATGTAACCTTGTCATCGGGAGATATAGTGCTCGTGGTGTCTGACGGAGTAACCGTCGGCAGCTATGATTGGGTGCTGGGTGAACTGCAAAATTTTTCGCATGGAACAGCCTCCGAACTTGCCGCGCAAATAGCGAAACTTGCCCGCGAGAAGCAGTATGACAATCATCAGGATGATATCACGGTTGTCTGTGCATTTATCGAGTGAAACTAAAAAATCCGTTATACGCGTGTATAACGGATTTTTGTTTATACGGTTTATTATACTTTTTCGCGGATTCGGAGTTTGACTCCAAGCTCGTCCGCGAGTTTTTTGCATTTATTTATTTCTTCATCGTTTAGCACATTGACTGCCGAAACTCGAACATCGTCGCAGTATTTCTTGCAGTCTTTGATAAAGTTTATAACCGCGTCAAAGGATTCGTCACCGAACTTCGGATTGCAAAGACTGTTATAAGTCTGCGCGTCGGGCGCATTTAAACTTACGGAAATGATGTCCGCGTTTTCGCAGATGGCTTTTGCGGTCGGCTTTTTGTTTATCAGGTCGGAAAGACCGTTTGTGTTGATTCTGATTTTAACGCCCTTGTGCTTCTTCTTGATGTATTTGCAGGCTTTAATCAGGTTATCATATGCGCATGTTGGCTCGCCGTAGCCGCAAAATACAATTTCTTTTACATCGGTGAAATCAAATGCGTCGAGCGTTTCCTTAATCTGTGAGAAATCGGGGTCCTTCTTGAGCCAGAGGTTTTCTGCGCTTCCGAGTGATTTTCCGTTTTGCCTGATACAAAATGTGCAGGCGCAAGGACATTTGTTGGTGATGTTTAAGTAGGGCGTATCCTCAAAAATATACAGTATATCCGAGTCGGGCTTCGGAATATCGAAGCTGAAAAATCTTTTTTTAAATTTCAGCGCGTCAAGGCCGAGACCGAGGAGAATGAATACAACCGTGCTTCCGGTGGCTTGGATAATGCTGAACGGCACCGAGGTCCAGGCACTGGGGAAGGAGTACATAAGTCCCTCTGCGAGCAGATAACCGAAAACGGTGATAAAGCCGGAAGCGACGCTCATTAAGCAGGTCAGCGGAGTGATAATTCTGTTCTTCTTCTTTTTGGAAAAGTAAAACAGCAGGGAAATCGGCAGAGTGTTGAGACCCTTGATGATTGCCGTAGCCGGAGCCCATACGGGCGCGCCTGCTATAATATCCGCCAAGGCTCCGCCTATCGCGGAGCTGACAAAGGCAAAGGGAGGAGGGAGAATTGCGGCGGACAGGTAAATCATCGCGTCGCCGAAGTGCAAATACCCCTCGTTTATACCTGTGTTGAATTTGATGAATGAAGTGGCGACAGCCGTCAGCGCAGCCATAAGTGCGGCCGTCGTAAGATAGATTATTCGTTTTGCGTTTTTGCTTTTTTTCATAATTTCCTCCTTAATAAGGTGAGGAGAGTTGAACACAATATGCCGAAAATTTGATATTACGGTGTATT
>CALYOC010000015.1 GCA_945227095.1 uncultured Clostridia bacterium | reverse complement strand
AGGCGAGCGGAAATATTAAAAGGGCGGTTGAAATGGAGCGCGAACCGCTCAATTTAATCCGAGCCAAAGCGGACTATGTTGTGGACACATCTTTTATTGAGGCGACTCAGCTCAAGGCGAGAATAACCGACCTGTTTTTGGAGAAGTCGGGCAGGGAGATGAGAGTTTATTGTCAATCCTTCGGCTTTAAGTACGGCTCTCCTAATGAATGTGACTTGGTTTTCGATGTCCGCTGTATTCCCAATCCTTATTATGTAGATGAGCTCAGGGAACTGACGGGACTTGACAACCGAGTCAGCGGCTATGTTATGAGTTTTGACGATTCACAGGTGTTGCAGAACAAACTCAATGATATGATAGACTTTTTATATCCTCTTTATGTCAAAGAGGGTAAAAGTCAGTTGGTCATAGGTATAGGCTGTTCGGGAGGTAAGCACCGCTCGGTGACATTTACGGAAAATTTGGCAAAGCACCTGTCCTCAAAGGGCAGAGATGTCGTTGTAACTCACAGGGATATAGAGAAATAAGATGTCTTTTTCATTTGAAGTAAAAAATGAACTGATAAATGCTCCGAGAAATTTTGACGGAGCGCATCACGCCTTTTCATACGGAGTTTTTCTTTTTGCAGGAGCTTTTCGCAAGGGGCTTATGTATCTGCGCACGGAAAACACGCGTGTGGCTGAATTATATGCCGAGCTTGCCGAAAGCATTGTCGGCAGACCTTGTACCGACTCTGTCAAATCCAGAAGCGGTGTTTATACCGTTTCCGTCGCAGAAGAAAAGGACAGGCTGAAAATTTTAAAAAACTTCGGTTGCTCGGAAAATGAAATCAAGCTTCGTATCAATCGCTCAAATATCGGGTACGATATGTCGGAGGACCGCTCTTGCGAGGGCGCATTTTTAGCGGGGGCTTTTTTGAGCTGCGGTATGATTACCGACCCACAGAGAAATTACAGACTTGAATTTCTCGTAGGCTACAAGAACCTGTGTACCGATATATTAAAAATGCTCAGGGATATTGAGGTTCCGGACCCGATTGAACCCAAGCAGACAGTCCGAAAGTCGAATTATGTAATATATATAAAAAACAGCAGGAATATTGAAGATACGCTGACCTTTATGGGAGCCGGAATGAGCGCGCTGTCGCTTATGGAAACAAAGGTTTATAAGGATATAAGGAATAAGGTGAACAGGATTTCCAACTGCGAAAGCGCAAATCTTGATAAGACGCTTGATGCAGGCTTCAAGCAGGTCGAGGCTATAAATAAGATAAAATCCGTCTTGGGCGAGGAGGGAATACCGGAAAACCTTCGCGAGCTCGCCCGCTTAAGACTTGAAAATCCGCAGATGAGCCTGACACAGCTCGCCTCGGAGTTAAATCCGCCCATTTCCCGTTCGGGAGTTAATCACCGATTGAACAAATTACTCAAAATCGCACAGGAGTTATAATGAGCTTTACACACCTTCATGTCCATACTCAATACAGCCTGCTCGACGGTGCCTGCCGAATCGAGGAGCTTGTTTTGCGCGCCAAGCAGCTCGGACAGACATCGCTTGCGATTACCGACCACGGCGCGATGTATGGAGTTGTGGACTTTTTTAATATCTGTCAAAAGCACGGTATCAAGCCTATAATCGGCTGCGAGGTGTATGTCGCCAAGCGCACAAGATTTGACAAGGTTGCAAATCTTGATGATGAGCGCTATCACCTGGTGCTTTTGTGTAAGAATGAAACGGGATACCGTAATTTAATTAAGCTTGTCAGTAAGTCGTGGACAGAGGGCTTTTATACAAAGCCCAGAGTGGACAAGGATTTGCTCGCCGAGCACAGCGAGGGACTTATCGCGCTTTCCGCCTGTCTTGCCGGCGAAATTCCGCGCAGGATATTAAATGATGATTTCGAGGGTGCAAAGTCCGCTGCGCTTTGGTATTCATCGGTTTTCGGAAAGGATAACTTTTATCTCGAAATTCAGGACCACGGAATTGAGGGCGAGAAAAAGGTTATGACCTCTCTTATCGAGTTGAGTGAGCAGACGGGAATCGGTCTTGTAGCTACGAATGATGTCCACTATGTCAACCGACAGGACAGCATTGTTCAAAAGGTTCTCATTTGTATTCAGACAAACCACACTATCGACGAAGACACAGGACTTGATTTCGGAACGGACAGCTTTTATTTAAAAAGTGAGGAAGATATGCTTGAGCGCTTTCCGAAGCAGGCGGTCGAGAACACCTCTCTTATTGCTCAAAGGTGCAATTTTTCTTTTACTTTCGGTGAAATCAAACTGCCTAACTACGAAGTTCCGCGCGGATATGAAACACATTTTGACTACTTTAAGGAACTTTGTGAAAAGGGATTTGCGCGGATATACGGTGAGAGTGCGCCTTCCGCGTACCGCGAGCGCATGGAATATGAAATGGGTATAATCAGGCAAATGGGCTATGTGGACTATTTCTTGATTGTTTGGGATTATGTCAATTTCGCCAAGTCAAAGGGAATTGCGGTCGGTCCGGGCAGGGGTTCGGGCGCAGGCAGTATATGTGCGTACATTATGGGCATTACCGCGATTGACCCGATGAAATACAACTTGATTTTCGAGCGATTTCTCAATCCCGAAAGGGTGAGTATGCCCGACTTTGATATTGACTTTTGCTATGAGCGCCGTCAGGAAGTAATTGATTATGTTGTTCAGAAGTACGGTGCCGACCATGTCTCGCAGATAATAACCTTCGGCACAATGGCGGCGAGGGGAGCAATCCGTGATGTCGGCAGGGTGCTGGGAATGCCGTATTCGGCGGTGGACAAGGTTGCAAAGCTTGTGCCGCAGGTGCTTAAAATATCCTTGGAGCAGGCGTTGCAGGAGTCGGCTCAGCTCACGGAGCTCTATAACAGCGATGAAAAGGTGAGGGAGCTTATCGACACCGCCAAGAAAATTGAGGGAATGCCGAGAAATGCCTCCACTCATGCGGCGGGAGTAGTCATAACCGATAAGCCTGTGGACGAGTATGTTCCGCTGGCTTCAAACGACGGTGTGGTTGTAGCGCAGTACACTATGACTACATTGGAGCGGCTCGGACTTTTGAAAATGGACTTTTTGGGACTTCGCACCCTGACTGTCATTGATGATGCCGTAAAAATGCTCAAATCAAAGGGCGTCGATATAGATATTTCAAATATAGATATAGGGGATAAAGAGGTTTACCGTATGATTTCAAAGGGAAATACCGAAGGTGTTTTCCAATTTGAGAGCGCAGGTATGCGGCAGATGCTTATGGGGCTTCAGCCGGAGAGTTTAGAGGATCTCATCGCTTCGATTTCCCTTTATCGGCCGGGGCCCGCAAAGTCAATTCCCACTTATACGCGCAATCGTCACAACCCTGAGCTTATTGAGTATAAAACACCGAAACTTAAAAATATTCTCGATGTCACCTACGGTTGCCTCGTCTATCAGGAGCAGGTTATGCAGGTATTTCGTGAGCTCGCCGGATATTCTTACGGCAGAGCGGACCTTGTGCGCCGCGCTATGAGTAAGAAAAAGGTCGATGTTATGAACAAGGAGCGGCAGTTCTTTGTCTATGGTAAAAAGGATGAAAACGGAGAGATAGAGTGCGCCGGCGCAGTTGCAAACGGAGTCGAGGAAAGCGTGGCGCAGAGCATTTTTGACGATATGTCGACATTCTCTCTTTATGCGTTCAACAAATCTCACGCGGCGGCATATGCCCTTGTAGCTTATCAGACCGCGTATTTAAAGTACCATTATCCCTGCGAGTTTATGGCAGGCCTTCTCACGAGTGTTTTGGATAACAGCAATAAGGTTTCCGAATACATCTCCGAGTGCGCTCGTATAAACATCAAGGTTTTACCCCCGAATGTCAATGAGAGTCTGCAAGGCTTTGCCGCGGTAGGCGGCAATATCCGCTTTGGACTTTTGGCGATAAAAAACCTCGGTAAAGGCTTTATTAAATCAATAATTGAGCAGCGGCTCAGCGAGGGTGAATTTGTTTCGTTTTATGACTTTTGCAAGAGGCTTTACGGCAAGGATTTTAACCGTCGCGCCCTGGAGAGTCTTATCAAGTGCGGCGCTTTGGACGGACTTGGTGCAAACAGGCGGCAAATGCTTCACTCAATGGGCTCTGTCATGTCCTCACTGGAGAGTGAGAAGCGTCGAAATCTTGACGGACAAATCGGTTTTTTCGACATTATGGAGGAAAATTCCACGACAGAAGAGTTTGAACTTGCCGATGTTGAAGAGTTTTCACCGGAGGAACTCTATGCCATGGAAAAAGAGGTTACCGGAATGTATATAACAGGTCACCCGTTGACAAAGTATGTTCCGATAGGTAAAAAGCTCGGAGTAAGTTATATCTCCGAGATACTTGAGTGTACGGCTCAGGGCAGTAAGCTTCGCGACGGCGACAGGGTGAGCGTGCTTTGCGCTTTGAGCAGCGTTCAGCTCAAAACGCTTAAGAATTCAACTACAATGGCTTTTGTGAATGCGGAGGATACAACCGCCGGAATGGAGCTTATCGTCTTTGCAAATACATTAACACAGTACGGTGCGCTCTTGACCGAGGGCAGTATCGTAGTTGTCGAGGGTAAAATAAGCGTAAAAGATGATGAAACGCCTAAACTCATTTGCTCGTCTGTCAGCCGCGTGCCGGATAATATGTCTCAGGTGAACGGCGGCAAGCTGTATGTTCGCGTGCCGAGTGAAGATTCACCTGTTCGCGAGAGCATTTTTGCGCTGCTTCGCTCCAATGAGGGCAGGACAAAGGTTTTCTTTTACTATACCGATTCGGGAAAGTATTCCGACTTAAAAAATCCTGTCTGCACTACGGCTATGGACGAGAGCATTCTGTCCGAATTACAGCAATCCTTCGGAAAGGATAATGTAGTTTGGCGGTTAAATCAGTAAATATTACTTGAAAATATTTGTTATTAGGTTTAAAATACTATTTTAAAGGTATTGTTTTTATCAGGGAGGTTATGAAAATGAAAACAATCGGTGTACTCACTTCCGGAGGCGACGCACCCGGAATGAATGCCGCGGTTAGAGCGGTAGTAAGGTCCGGAGTGTCCAAGGGGTTAAAGGTAATGGGCATTCGCAGAGGCTTTAACGGACTTATTCACGGGGATATTTTTGAAATGAATTTGCGTTCCGTGAGCAATACAATCCAACGAGGCGGAACGATGCTATATACAGCCCGTTGCCCGGAGTTCAGAACGCAGGAGGGAATTCAAAAGGCGGCTGATACCTGCAAATACTTCGGTATTGAGGGAATCGTCGTAATCGGCGGTGACGGTTCGTTCCGTGGTGCTAAGGACTTGTCCGCGGCAGGAATCCCCTGCGTAGGCATACCCGGAACTATTGACAATGATATTGCCTGCTGCGATAAGACTATCGGATATGATACGGCGATGAATACAATTATCAGTATGGTTGATAAGATTAGAGATACCTCTGAATCTCACGACCGCTGCAGCGTTGTTGAGGTTATGGGAAGGCGCGCCGGATATCTCGCGCTCAATGCGGGTATTGCCGTAGGTGCTACTTCGATTCTTATTCCCGAAATGGAATTTGATTTTGAAAGAGATGTAATCAGCAGAATTAAGCGCACACAGACCACCGGAAAGCGCGACTTTATCATAATGGTTGCGGAGGGCGTTGTGCTTGATAATAAGATGAGTATTGAAGAAATGACGAAGAAAATTGAGGAGGAAACCGGTGTTGAAACAAGGCATACCGTTTTAGGTCATGTTCAGCGCGGCGGCTCTCCGTCGGCGTATGACCGCGTTCTCGGCTCTAAAATGGGTTACAGAGCGGTTGAACTTCTCGAGCAGGGCGAGGGAAGCCGAGTAGTGGCAATCAAGAAGGAAGAGATTGTCGATTATGACATTGTTGAAGCGCTTGATATGAAAAAGGAAATCAACCCTCGAATATATCAAATGGCCTATGATATTTCAATCTGATTTTTGATAATATCCGTATTCTATTTATAATAATTTTAAGACTCGGAAAATTCTTTTTTCGAGTCTTTTTTTGTTTTTATTTTGGAGCATAAATTCCCAGAATTTTCTTCGGAAGTTATAGTTTTTCATTGATTCCCGTAGAAATCTTGGGTTTATAAGGGCTACATAATTTTATTAAATATATTTTTAATTTTTTAAAAAATTGACAAATAAATGACCTTTAAAAACCACTTTTAATTTCTCCCGATAATCGAAAAATATAATAGGGAGATAATTTTTTTAAAAAAAATCCCCGACAGTTTTTCTTTTGGGGGTGAATTGTTGAAAAATGTTAAATCGTGGGTAGCGATAATTCTTGTAGTGGTGTTGTTTGCGGTTGTCTATTCCGAGGATAGCGCAGACGACGGGCAGACAAGGCAGACAGCTCACACTGCGAGCGCCAGAGTTGCCGTCAGCGGCGAGAGTTTTGGTATAAAGATGTATACGGCAGGCGTTCTCGTAGTCGGACTCGCGCCCGTTCAAACAAAGCTCGGAGAGGTGAATCCGGCTGCGGACGCGGGAGTTAAGATAGGTGATGTCATAAAGAGTATAGACTCAAACGCGGTCAATACATCCCAGCAGGTTTCAAATGCTTTTGAAAATTTTGACGGAAAAAAGATACGGCTTAAATTGGAGCGCGGGGACAGAACGATCAATGTCAGCGTAACTCCCGTCAAAAGCGTTGTAACGGGAACGTACAAGGTCGGACTTTGGGTGCGTGACAGTACGGCGGGAATCGGTACTATCACCTATTACGACACTTCCGGAAATTTTGCCGCATTGGGGCACGGAATAAACGATGTGGATACAAATACCTTGATGCCGCTCGGAAACGGTGAAGCATTGAGGAGTAAGATAATAGGACTTACAAAGAGTGAGAAAGGCGTTGCAGGCGAGCTGTACGGAGTACTCGAGGAAAATGTTTTGGGTAAGATAAAGCTCAACTGCGAAAACGGCTTGTACGGAACCGTGGATAAGCCGGACGCAAAGATGAGTTTTATTGAGGTGGCCCGTACCGAAGAGGTTTCGGTAGGCAAGGCGCAGATTGCTACAACAGTAGATTCATCGGGAGTCAGGTATTATGATATTGAAATACTTCGCGTAAATAAATATTCAAAGGGTACAAAGGATATGGTTGTCAAAATAACCGACGAGCGGCTTATCGAAAAGACCGGCGGAATAGTTCAGGGAATGTCGGGCAGTCCGATTGTTCAAAACGGAAAGTTTGTGGGCGCGCTGACACATGTGTTTGTCAACAAGCCGGACAAAGGATATGCGGTTTTGGCAAAAAATATGCTTAAATATACAAACTCTCTCAAATAATATTATCGGTAATCGGTTTGAGGCGGCGAAAAGCCGCCTCTTTCCGTTTCCTCCGAGACACAGAGTCCGGCGCGGCGCATAAAATGCCGAAAATGGCGAAAAATGTCATCTTTTCCTGTGTTTTTGCCAAAAAGTAACATCATTTTTGTATGGTTTAAACAAAGTTTTTAAAAGAGTTAAAATTCGACGCATTTCTTATTGACAAAAACTACCATTTTTGGTAAACTTTGGTAAAAAATAACGGAGGACAGAAAAATGATTAACAATCAAAAAAGCAAAATTAAAGTTATGCTTGCAGAGGATTCCAAGGAATTCGGATTGCCATGCGCCGCGGCGCTGCGGTCCTTTGGATATGATGTAATTATTACCCCTAAAAACGGCGCACAGGTGGTGATGCGCCTGCCGATGACCTGCCCGGATGTTGTGATAATGGACGCGTTTATGACGGAGCTTGACGCCATAGGGGTTTTGCGGAAAATGGATGGGCTCAATTTGAGTAAAAGACCGATTGTGATTTTACTCTCCGCGGTCGATAATTCAAGATTTGAAAAGGATATTTTGCAGGCGGGCGCCGATTATTATTTTATAAAGCCCGTGGATTATATGATGCTCGCCCAGAGGATAAGTCAACTTGTCGAGTGGAATCAAACTGACCGCGTTGCTGTAAAAAACAATGAGAATTTAGAGGTTACCGTCAGCGAGATAATGCGCCAGATAGGAGTGCCGGCGCATATAAAGGGGTACAATTATCTGCGTGATGCGATTATTCTTTGCGTCAACGACGGCGAAATGCTCGGCTCTATAACAAAGCTGCTTTATCCCACCGTCGCCAAGCACTTTTCAACCACTCCCTCGCGCGTTGAAAGGGCAATCCGTCACGCCATAGAAGTCGCATGGGACCGCGGAGATGTCGAAACGCTTAACAACTATTTCGGCTTTACAATTCAGTCCTCACGCGGCAAGCCTACAAACAGTGAATTTATAGCTATGATTGCCGATAAGCTTCGGTTAAAGTTAAAAATAGCATAGTGAAATGCGGTATAACAATACTTATGTCAAAAACCACCGAAGGCTCGGTGGTTTTTGTTGCTTTTTATAATAAAAGTTTATTTTCATTTGATTTATTTTTATATATATAGTATAATTTACTATGTTTAATTCTCGATAGTGGGATATTATTATTTTCGGAGTTCGGTATGGCAAACACAATTGTTAAAAAGTTTAAATATGTTTCGCCCGAATGCTTAAAGCGGCAGAGCGAATACAGCGACCTCGTAAGAGAGATGTTGAGCGTGCGTTTTTCGCATACACCCAAGGCGTTTGTTCACACCTACGGCTGTCAGGGCAATGTGTCCGATTCGGAGAAGCTGAAGGGTATGCTGATAGCTATGGGTTTTGAGCTTACCGAGCAATCGGATGACGCGGATCTCGTGCTTTACAACACCTGCGCAG
>CALYOC010000014.1 GCA_945227095.1 uncultured Clostridia bacterium | reverse complement strand
CAGGCGACTATTAGACAGACGCGGTCGAGCAGCCCACCTTTGCGCTTATACTGTATCACTTCGGGAATGTCCACAAGTACGCGCAATTTGTTGAAAACGGCGGTTGGAAAAGCAGTGAGGTATTCTCTCCGTTCGTGTTCCCCACCGACGAGCTGGCAGGAAAGGCGCTCGGCATTGTAGGATTTGGCAGTATCGGAATGGCTGTGGCAAAAATTGCCCTCGCCTTTGGAATGAAGGTTTTCGCCTATAACAGAAATAAGAAAAATTATCCCGGTGTGACATTCACCGATTTGGACACGCTGCTCGCTTCAAGCGACATTGTAAGTGTACACTGTCCGCTGAACGAGGACAGCTACAAGCTGTTCGGTGAGAAAACATTTTCAAAATTCAAGGACGGCGCATACTTTGTAAATACGGCGCGCGGCGCGATAGTTGATGAGCCGGCGCTTGCACAGGCGGTAAAAAGCGGCAAGCTTTCGGGCGCCGCCATAGATGTTCTCACCGAGGAGCCTATGGCTGAGCACTGTGCGCTTTACGGAGTGGAAAACATTGTAATAACACCGCATATCGCGTGGGCTCCGCTGAGCACAAGGACAAGACTGCTTGAAATTGTAAAGGATAACATAAGGGCATTTCTTAACGGAAATCCGAAAAATGTTGTATGAGGTATAAAATGGTAAACATAGGTAACAGCTGGGACGAGCTTTTAAAAGACGAGTTCAAAAAGGATTATTATTTAAAACTGCGGCATTTCTTGGCAGAGGAATACAAAACTAAAACCGTATATCCCGATATGTATAATATTTTCAACGCGCTCAAATACACATCGTTTGAAGATACAAGAGTTGTGATTCTCGGTCAGGACCCATACCACGGCGCCGGCCAGGCTCACGGACTTTGTTTCTCCGTTCAAAAAGGCGTCGAGCCGCCGCCGAGCTTAAAAAACATCTTCAAGGAACTCGAAGCCGACATCGGCTGCACACCGCCGGCTCACGGAGAGCTAACAAAATGGGCAAAGCAGGGTGTTCTGCTGATGAACACCGTGCTGACAGTCAGAGAGGGCTGCCCAAACAGTCACAAAGGTATGGGGTGGGAAATCTTCACCGACAAGGTGATTTCCCTCTTGGGCGAGCGCGAGCAACCGACGGTATTTCTGCTCTGGGGTGCCAATGCACGAAGCAAAAAAAGCCTAATAACGAACAAAAATCACCTCGTTCTCGAATGCCCTCACCCGAGTCCGCTGTCCTCTCACAGAGGTTTTTTTGGCTGCAAGCACTTCTCAAAGGCCAATAATTTCCTCATTTCTTCGGGATTTGAGCCGATTGATTGGCAAATTGAATAATTTTTTTTAAAATAAGTATTGTATATTTGAAAAAGTTATGTTAAAATACATATTGATGTTTATTATAATCGCATATTTGTAAATTTATCGTATTGGAGAGATAAATATGAAATTCTATGTAGAGCCCATTGTTGAAATCGAAAAATTCCAAGGCTTAGACGAACTGATGTGGAACATCAGCGATGATGACGGTCCCGAAATCGTTGATCCGTTCACAGCGAAATAATAAGTCTTTTTAGATGTAATTCGGAAAATTACATCTGATTCATTTCGTGTAGAGGTTTATCATTTAAGTTTTATAAAAAGCAATAACTGCCGTTATTGCTTTTTTGTTATATTTACAAGAATAATTTATATTGAGTTTTTTAAAAGACACGGCTTATCTAAACCGTGTCTTTTCTTGATTTAATCAAATAATGCTTTGAATCTGTAACTCGAACGCATTGAAAAACTCTCGTTTGAGCTGACGATAATATGGTCCTTTACATCTATATTTACACTTCTGAAAAAGAGTATGAGCTCACTCGTCAAATTTATATCCTCCATTGACGGCACACATATCCCGTGCGGGTGATTGTGCATAAGGACAATAGCGCTTGTATTTAGGCTCAGCGCAATCTCCATAAACTTCCGCTTGGCTATCTCGACCTCCTTGACGGTGCCCTCGAAAATCTTCTGTGCTTTAAGAACATTTCCGGAATTGTCTAAAAAGATTGCGGCAAACACCTCGTTCTTTTCCATACACAAAAGCGATATTCCTATTTCACACGCCCTCTTGGTATCCAGGGGCTCATCACTTACACAAGTGCGCTCTATCATACAGCGCGAAGCGGTTTGACAAATTCCTTTGATAAATATCGCGGAGCTTGCGCCCATTCCCTCGACATTTTCAAGTGCTCCCAGGTCCGCCTCCAAAACGCGCGAAAGCGATCCGAAGGTATCAATCAGACGATGTGCAAGAGGTTTGACATCTTTATACGGTATGGCGTAAAAGAGCATAAGCTCCAGCAAATCAATATCATTAAGACCTGAAAATCCGTTTTCATAAACCTTGGTTTTCACTCTCATTCTATGTTGTTTGCGAAAATCATTATCCTTTTTATCCGCCAAGCCGTATCACCCCCTCACAACAATATATCGGTTTATACAATCACACATCAGCTTTTTAGTTTTAAAAGCCTGATTACATCTTTTGAGCCTATATGCGGTATATGCAATTTGTTTATCCCATCAAGTTCATCGACAATTTGGGCCGAATCAAAAAATTCGTCATCGGCATTAAATCCGCCGCGAAGCTCGCCGAAGTAGAGCATTTTCGCGTCCTTTCTAAGCTTCGCAAACTCCTTAAACGCCTGTAATACACGATTTTCCCCCTGCGGCGGCCAAGAGCAAACGAGCAAATCGCAGTTCTTGCCGAAACGCTTTACCGCACTCACAGCGTCAAGCGGCAAAATGTCACAAAAGGTTGCCGTCCTCATCGAGATATAATCATTTTTTCTCCCCGGTGCAATATCGGTACACATGGTCCTCATACCGCACTCCGAGAGCAAATTTGAAACAAGTCCGTTTCCGCCCATTATCTCCAGCGCCCTCACTTCGGGAAACCGCTTGCATATTGCCCCCGCAAGTTCACGGTTCATATTTGCATATCCTGTTATCCTGCGCCAGATTTCATCTTCCTTTTTACCCATTTTAACCGCAGCGGCAAAATTGAGCATATCCCTCGATTGAGCCGCTGTGTCCGGAACGAGCTTTAACATCTGCTCGGAATCAAGTTGCGACAAAAATTCCTCAAACACTCTGTCCGCGCGAAAACTCTTATCCGACTTCGCACTCACGGGATTCCCCTCTCCGGACAATCGTACTAATTCACCGGGAGTCGCAAACAGCTCTAAAAGATATTCATAATCTCCCGGTATTCTGCCGCCGTAAAGCTCCCCGAAAAGTTAAAAAAGCCGCTCCCAAAATAAATACGGACTTCTCAAGGGCTGAGAATTCTTGCTATCCTTTTTCTTCCTGTTCTTCGCCAAAATGCCTTCTCCGATTAAGTTAAAAATATTTAATAAAATAAAGATTGCCTGATACGCAATCTTTCCGGTGGGTATCTTAAATATATCATATTTGAACCGTATCTTACAAGTACAATATAATAAAATTTCTGCAAAGTATTTTAATTTGTAAAAAAATGTGTTAGAATAACTGCGACAAATGTCACAGACAATATATTGCGAAAGGAGAATTTGTTATGGTATATGTATGCACTCTTTGCGGATACACATATGACGAAGCCGTCGGCGACCCCGATAACGGAATTGCTCCGGGCACAAAATTTGACGAGCTTCCTGATGACTTTGTATGCCCTCTTTGCGGAGTAGGCAAGGACCAGTTCGAAGCTCAATAAGCCGCTAAAATTTTAACACGGTGGATTAGACTTCTAATCCGCCGTGTTTTATTTTATCTATTATTTACTCACCATTTGATATGTCGGCTTCCTTTCGGGTGACAACCGCGCTCTCTACAGTATGAAACTTTACATTGAGAACGGATATTTTTAACTCCGGTGTTTCAATGTCAAACTTGCTTCCGTCCTTCGGAATTGAGCAATACAGTCCGAAAATATATCCGCTGAGTGTTTCATAGTCATCAACGGGCAATTTAGCGCCCGTAATCTCTGCAACCTCGTCCAATGACACAAAACCCTTCATCTTCCACGAGCCCTCGCCCATCGGCATTATATCCGGCTCATCATCCGCCGCTTGCTCATCATTTTCCAAATCACCGACAAGCTGCTCCAAAAGGTCGGTCATCGTGAGTATTCCTTCCGTGCCGCCGTATTCGTCCAAAACAACGGCAAAATGGTTATGCCCCTTTTGCATTTGCTTGAACAAATAGTCTATCTTCATACTCTCCGGCACATATATGGGAGCGGAAAACGCGTACTTTTCGATATTTTGCTTCGATTTATCCTTAAGTCTTAAATACTTCTTTGAATCTAAAATTGCAACAACATTGTCTATCGACTCCTTATAAACAGGATAGACGCTGTGCGTGCTCGCAATAATTGTTCTGTCCCACTCCTCAACCGGGTCCTCAATGTCCAATGCCAATATATCTTTTCTGTGAGTGGAAAACTCACCGCATTCCTTATAATCAAACTCAAAGACATTGACTATCATCTCTTTTTCGTCGGCATCTATCACGCCCTTTTGAGAGCCCACATCGACAAGCATCCTGATTTCCTCTTCCGATACATCCTCCTCATTGGCATTCGGGTCAATTCGAAACAATCTGAGAATTAAATTTGTCGAAGCAGTGAGAAGCCAGACTATCGGCGAAAAAATCCCGGACGATACAAAGATAAGTCCCGAAAGTCCAAGAGCTATTTTCTCCGCCTTTTTCATAGCGATTCTCTTTGGCACCAATTCTCCGAAAACGAGGGTTAAATACGACAGTATTATTGTTATAATAATAACCGCTATTGTGTTTAATGTGCCGTGGCTTACAGATGAGCCCCATTCAATAAGCTTTTCAACAATAATGTCTGAAAAACTGTCGGCGGCAAACGCACTTCCCAAAAATCCGGCAAGTGTTATAGCCACCTGAATTGTCGCAAGAAATTTTGCGGGATTGGTTGTCAATTTAAGCAGGCGGCGCGCCCTCTTGTCCCCCTGTGCGGCAAGCCTTTCCAGCTTCAAGTCGTTCATTGAAACCACGGCTATTTCCGCACTTGCAAAAACCGCATTTATTGCAATAAGGGTTACCTGAATCAGCAGCTGCCACCCTAACGGTATGTCCATTTATTACCTCCGTAAAATATAATACACGCATAATATGAGTGTATGCAGTTTAATAATATACTTTTATTATTTGATTGTCAATACGGTATGTTGGTCGCAAAACATCTATGATAATGATAATATTTAATTGATATTTTTTAAAAAATATCCGTTCTAATATCTCTTTTTGAATATATTTCTATTTGATTTCACACTTAAAATGTTTATAATATAATTATATGGATATTAAACATATATAATTATTACTTTCATCAATTTATCAAATTATGGTATGTGCCGCACTTTTCAACATCAATACATTGTGTTTGATGAAAAATTCCTTTTGAAAATCTATTTTTGTAAAGTATAACACATTTACAAATCATTAAAATTGACATTTTTTCAAAAAAAATCGGTATATATTGTATTTGGTATTGACACGGAACACTATATATGGTATTATTGAAATCGTTGACAGCACTTATATACTACATTTATTAAAATATACTAAAACGGGAAGAGGAGAATTGAGATGAAGATAATCAAAAGAAGCGGTACAGAAGTTACATATGATATTGAAAAAATCATCAACGCAGTAAGAAAAGCTAATATGGAGGTTGTCCACAAGGAGCGCCTGAGCGAGGAACAGATTCAACAAATCGCCAACGCGGTTACAGAGGTTTGCAACGAAACAAACCGCTCCCTGAGCGTTGAGGAAATCCAGGACCTCGTAGAGAACCAAATTATGGATAAACGCGCTTTCACCGTTGCCCGTAAATATATCACATACAGATATAAAAGAGCATTGGTCAGAAAGTCGAACTCCACCGATGAACAGATTCTCAGCCTGCTCGAAATGAACAACGAAGAAGTTAAGCAGGAAAACTCTAACAAAAATCCCACTGTAAACAGTGTTCAAAGAGATTATATGGCAGGTGAGGTCAGCAAGGATATCACAAAAAGATTCTTACTCCCCGCCGAGGTTGTAGAGGATCATGAGAAGGGCATTATACATTTTCACGACGCTGACTACTTTGCTCAGCATATGCACAACTGCTGTCTTGTAAACCTTGAAGATATGCTTCAAAACGGCACGGTTATCAGCGGAACTATGATTGAAAAGCCGCACTCCTTCTCGACCGCTTGCAACATAGCTACACAAATTATCGCTCAAATCGCTTCCAGTCAATACGGCGGTCAGAGCATCAGCTTAGCTCATTTGGCTCCTTTTGTTCAAGTCAGCCGCGAAAAATTCAGGAAAGAAGTCCGCGCCGAGCTTGAAGCTACCGGCGAACCCTTCACAGACAAAGCTGTTGACAAAATCGCAGAGCTCCGTGTCAAAGATGAAATCAAAAAGGGTGTTCAGATGATTCAGTACCAAGTTATCACCCTTATGACAACTAACGGTCAGGCGCCGTTCGTAACAGTATTTATGTACCTTGACGAAGTTCCCGAGGGACAGACGAGAGATGACCTTGCAATGATTACAGAGCAGGTTCTTCTCCAAAGAATTCAAGGTGTTAAGAATGAATCCGGCGTATATATCACACCGGCATTCCCGAAACTTATCTATGTTTTAGAGGAAGACAATATCAACGAGGACGGAAAGTACTGGGAGCTTACAAAGCTTGCTGCAAAATGCACCGCAAAGAGAATGGTTCCCGACTACATCTCCGAAAAGAAAATGAAAGAGCTCAAGCAGGGCAACTGCTACACCTGTATGGGCTGTCGCTCATTCCTCACAGTTTACAAGGACGAAAATGACAAGTTTAAGTTCTACGGAAGATTCAACCAGGGTGTTGTAACCCTCAACCTTGTTGACATAGCCTGCTCCTCCGGCGGAGATATGGACAAATTCTGGCGTATATTTGACGAGCGCCTAGACCTTTGCAAAGAAGCGCTGATGTGCAGACACAGAAGACTTTTAGGTACGCCGAGCGATGTCGCACCTATCCTTTGGCAATACGGCGGACTTGCAAGGCTTAAAAAGGGCGAGCCGATAGACAAACTGCTTTTCGGAGGATACTCAACCATTTCCCTCGGATATGCCGGACTTTGCGAATGCACAAGGTATATGACAGGAAAGCCGCACACCGATCCGGACGCCACACCGTTTGCGCTCGATGTTATGCAGCACCTCAACGACGCGTGTGCAAAATGGAAGGCAGAGGAAAACATCGACTTTTCCGTATATGGAACTCCCTTGGAGTCAACCACATACAAATTTGCAAAATCTCTGCAAAAGCGCTTTGGCATAATCGAAGGTGTTACGGATAAAAACTATATTACAAACAGTTATCATGTTCATGTAACAGAGAATATAGACGCCTTTGAAAAGCTCAAGTTCGAATCACAGTTCCAAAGGCTCTCCCCCGGCGGCGCTATCAGCTATGTCGAAGTTCCGAATATGCAGAACAATTTGGACGCTGTTTTGAGCGTAATGAAGTTTATCTACGACAACATTATGTACGCCGAGCTCAACACAAAGAGCGACTACTGCCAGCAGTGCGGCTTTGACGGTGAAATTTCAATCGTCAAGGACGAGGACGGAAAACTCATTTGGGAATGCCCCAACTGCGGCAACCGCGACCAGAATAAACTCAATGTAGCCCGCCGCACCTGCGGTTATATCGGCACACAGTTCTGGAACCAGGGCAGAACACAAGAAATTCAGGAGAGAGTCCTTCACCTGTAATAAGAATAAGGTATTTATACTATTCATAAAGCCCTATGTCACAAATCGTGACATAGGGCTTTTTCTATTATAACCCGACCGTTTTATAATCTATAATTTCCGGCTCGGCGCGTAATATCCGCCTTGTGAGCCGACTGAGGCTCTCATATATTAAAAGCATACTTTATGCCTGCGGCGGCAGTATGCGCCCGGTCGGCAATAAGGCTGCTTCTCTGCAGAATACTAAACTCGCTTCGGTACAAATACAGCGGCTGTCGGGCAAAAATTCAGATATAAAAAGGCGGATATAAACCCAATGTCTATATCCGCCGATTATTAAATTAAAATATTTAAGAAAAATTATTTTTCTTCTACCGGTTGCTGAACCTCGGCAGCCTTTTGCGCTTTTTCCTGTCTGGGCTTACCGTTAGAATACTCCTCCATCTTGAACTTGTAGTCATTGCCGGGCAAAATTGCATTAATAAGGATTCCGGCGATAGAAGCAACCGCAAGTGCTGTCAAGGTGATGGACATCTTACCGATTGAGAATTTGATTCCGTCACCGAGTCCAAGCGCGCAAACGAGGATAATAGCAGTAATGATGAGGTTTCTGCTCTTTTTAAGGTCAACCTTGTTCTCAACCATATTTCTGATACCGATGCCGGAAATCATTCCGTAAAGGATAAAGGAAATACCGCCGATAACCGCTGTGGGCATAAGGTAGATAGCCGCAGCAACCTTCGGTGAGAAGGAGAGAATAATTGCGAATACAGCGGCAATTCTGACAACTTTGGGGTCATACACCTTTGTCAAAGCGAGAACGCCTGTGTTCTCTCCGTATGTTGTATTAGCAGGGCCGCCGAATATGGCTGAAAGAGAGGTTGCAAGTCCGTCTCCGCCAAGTGTTCTCTTTAAGCCGGGATTTGCAAGGAAGTGTCTCTCTGCTGTGGCGCTGATTGCGGAGACGTCTCCGATGTGCTCCATCATACTTGCAAATGCAATCGGTACTACTGCAATAATAGAAGTGAGCGCAAACGAGCCGTTCTTAATATTTGTAAATACCCAATAGTCGGAGCTAATCGGCAAACCTATCCATTTAGCATTTACAAGGTTGTCAAGATTTGCTTTGCTGAATAAGATGAAGTTCTCTTTTCCTGCCAAAGCGATATACTCGGCTCCGTCAACGCTGATAGTCTGTCCGCAGGTCAGAGCGAGTACAACCGCTACTGCAACAGATACGATAACTCCCAATAAAATCGGTACAATCTTGCTCATGCCCTTGCCCCAAATATTGAAAACAACAACTACTACAAGAGCGATAAGCGCCAAAAGCCAGTTTGTTTTACAGTTGGAAACCGCACTGCCGGCAAGGTTCAAACCGATAGCAATAATAATCGGTCCGGTAACTACCGGCGGGAAGAAGCGCATTACCTTTTCGACCGGGAAGATGGCGAAAAGTGCCGCAAGGATTAAATAAACAAGTCCTGCGCAGGCAACGCCCAAGCTTGCGTACGCGAGCTGTGTAGGTTCACTCATATTCGGGTCAAGTGTGCTCACGGTCGTCGTAACCGCGGCGTATCCACCCCAGAACGCAAAG
>CALYOC010000013.1 GCA_945227095.1 uncultured Clostridia bacterium | reverse complement strand
TTCATAGATTACCAATAAGTTACCAAACGCATAATGCACAAGCCACATTTCGCATAACTACGCGGAATGTGGCTTTATTATGCTTGTGACGCTGATAAGTGTAAAATGCCAAAAGTCATTTTTAAATAAAAAGCAGTTATCTGTAAAACAGATAACTGCCGACAATTTAAAACACTAAAAATTACAGAAGTTTTTTTCTCAACTGCTCACCGCTTTCGGCAAGAAGATATGCCGGAGCGATATCAAAAACCGTCATACAACCCGATTTGCCCTCCGAGTTCAATCTGTACGCCGCTCTTGCATATGCAACGAGAACGGACGCGGTAAACTGCGGGTTAGAGTCAAGTTTCAGGCTGTACTCAATGATATGGGAATTTTCCCTGTTCCAGCCGGTCTTGCCGCTTCTGAAAACAAATCCTCCGTGAGGAATTGTTGAGTGATTTTTCTTCAATTCTTCTTCGCTGATAAAGTTTACGGTGGTGTCATAATCAGCGAAATAGTTCGGCATTTGCTTAATATCGCGCTCAATTTGCTCTAAATCAGCACCCTCCTCTGCCACTACAAAACACTCTCTTGTGTGCTTCTGCCTTGTGGAAAGTTCGGGATTTTCACCGTTTCTGACCGCATTCAAAGCGCTTGAAACGGGAACTGTGTACTGCTTTGCATCCTTTACGCCCTTTACCCTGCGAATTGCATCAGAGTGGCCTTGGCTGACTCCCTTTCCCCAAAATGTATAATCCTGTCCCTCCGGAAGTATAGCATTTGCATATATACGACTGAGTGAAAACATACCGGGGTCCCAACCGACGGAAATAACGGCTACCTTACCCGACTGCCTTGCCGCCTTATCAACCGCCGAAAAATGCTCATTTATTACCGCATGGGTATCAAAACTGTCTATAACATTGAAATTCTCCGCGATTTCGGGGGTCTGCTTGGGCAAATCCGTTGCGCTTCCGCCGCAAAGAATCATAACATCAATATCATCCTTCATTTTAACCGCGTCTACCATAGGATAAACCTTTACACCGGGCGTCGAAATTTTAACTGTATCGGGATTTCTCCTTGTGAAAACCGCGACAAGCTCCATATCCTTATTTTGGTCTATCGCACATTCAACGCCTCTGCCTAAATTGCCGTATCCGGCTATACCGATTCTAATACTCATTTTATTCCTCCAAAATTTGATAATAAAATTATATCAAAAATATCTCCTCGCTTCAATGCGTTTTTTATAAAAACTTAAAACAGGAATTAAGTCAAATCATTCAATTGGACTTTTTTTTAAAAGTGGGTTATAATTAACAAGCAAATCAGAAGTAATTTGTTCACTCAAACACAAGACAGAGGTGTAAATATGCAAAGTCAATTTTCAAGGACAACGCTTATGTTCGGAGAGGAAAGAATGGAAAAGCTTTACTCATCTCACATTGCTGTTTTCGGGATAGGCGGCGTAGGCGGATATGTAGCGGAAGCCTTGGTAAGAAGCGGAATTTCACACATTGATTTAATTGACAACGACACGGTGAATCTATCCAATCTCAACAGACAGATAATAGCGACATACGACACCTTGAATGAGTACAAAACCGACGCGGCTAAAAAGCGCATATTGTCTATAAATCCCAACGCACAGGTGAATACATACAATCTCTTTATCACTCCGGAAACATCAAATCAAATTGACTTTTCAAAATATGATTATATCGCAGATTGTATTGATACTGTTTCGGGAAAACTCGAACTCATTACAAAAGCTAAGCAGGAATCCGTCAAAATCATCTCCTGTATGGGAACGGGAAATAAAATAAATCCCTGCGAGCTTGAAGTTGACGATATTTATAACACAAGTGTATGTCCTTTGGCGCGGGTTATTCGCTCGGAGTGCAGAAAAAGAGGTATTGACTCCTTAAAAGTGCTCTATTCAAAGGAAAAACCGCTAAAGCCCATCACGGAGCAGAGGTCTTCGTCGGGCAAGCCCGTTCCGGCGAGCAACTCATTTGTTCCGTCCTGTGCGGGAATTATAATTGCAAGTGAAATAATAAAGGATATCACAGGTATTCAAAACAAGTAAAATAAAAAGACAACCTCGTTGAAAGTATCAACGAGGTTGATTTTTATAACATACCTTTAACACCTTTTAAGAGTTTGGGAAGCTTGCCTATAAATTTCACAAGACCGAGGAATATACTGTCGGTGCACATATATATCACAAGCTCAGCCATATCTTCGGTAAATGCGCCGGTACTCATAAGAATAAGCGAACGAAGCGGTGTAGCCATTGTCATTTCAACCATCATTCTCTTATCCTGAGGAGAGCCCTTCAAAATATTATTTGCAATAAATTTTACAAACTTGACAATCTTTGCACCGTTTTTAGTTTCTCCCAAATCGGTGAGAGTTGAATTGAAATCGAACGGGTCACCCGGATTGCGGTCACAGGGAGGAACCTTTCTTCCCAAAATAACTTCAAATTCCTCCGCGCTGATTCCCTTGATATCCGCGCCGTAATAATGCGGTGCGGTGTCACGGTATGAAACAGGCGCAGTACCCTTTGAAGATGTAACCCTTACAGTTTTTTCAAGTCTTATATCGGCACTTGAAGCACCGACCAAAATGTCATACTTGCCTGTTTCAACTTCAAAATCATCTGTATCGACATTAAAGTATGCAAAGGACCTTTTATCCAAAATAACTGAAAGCTCTCTGCTCTCTCCGGGCTCAAGGAATACCTTTCTAAAACCTTTAAGCTCTTTATTTGCCTTAAAAATCGTGCTATTGAGCTGATGAACATATATCTGTGCGACCTCGGCGCCGGCTACGCTTCCTGTATTCTTAACCGTAAATTTAACTTCCAATTTGTCGGTATCCAATAGGTTTTCACTTGATACCTTGATGTCCGAATACTCAAAATCGGTATATGAAAGTCCATATCCAAACGGGAACAAAACATCTACCGCCGCAGTATCATAATACCTGTAACCCACAAAAATACTTTCTCGGTACTCGACGCTCAAATGATTTCCGGGGAAGTTCTCATAGCTTGGGTTGTCGGCACAGTTGATTGGAAATGTTTCGGGAAGTTTACCTGACGGATTCACCTTGCCGAAAATTATGTCGAGCGCGGCACCCGCTCCCGCCTGTCCTCCGAGATAGCAGTTAAGCACGGCTTTAACTGATGAAATGAATGGCATTTCAACAGGTGAGCCGGTGTGAAGAAGAACGATAATATTATCATTAACCTTTGCAAGTTCTTCAATGAGAGCCAACTGATTGTCGGGCAATCTCATATGCTCTCTGTCGAATGCTTCGGACTCATACAAATCGGTCAAACCGATATAGAGCAAAACAAACTTCGATTTCTCGGCAATCTCAACCGCTTCGGCGATAAGCGCTTCGTCAACTTCATCTGTCTCGGTCTTGTATCCGTCGGCGTAGGGTGGCTCAACGCCGTATTCCTCTTTGAGCAAATCGTAAGCATTGTCAAGCTTTGTCGGGTTGATAATCGAACTGCCTGCGCCCTGATACCTCGGCTGCTTCGCCATCTTTCCGATTACGCAATAATCGTCCTTTGCTTCAATCGGAAGTATGCGGTCCTCGTTTTTGAGAAGAACCATTGAATTGGCCGCCATCTTTCGCGCAATATTGTGGTGCGAAAGTGCGTCATACTTATGCTCGGTTTTAAGCGGCTCTTGTGATTTATGAATCAAATCAAGCAATCTGTCAACGCATTCGTCGAGAACCTTTTCATCAAGCTTCCCGTCCTCTACCGCCTGAACAATTTTTGCGTCATTTATTCCGCCCGAGGACGGCATTTCAAGATCATTCCCAGCTTTAATACCGGCAACTCTGTCATTTTCAGCGCCCCAGTCGGTTACAACAATACCTTTAAATCCCCACTTCTCACGGAGAATTTCGGTGAGCAAATGATTATTTTCCGCACAATAAGTACCGTTTAATTTATTATAAGCATTCATTACCGTCCAGGGCTGCGCTCTCTTAACCGCCGCTTCAAAAGCAGGCAAATAAATCTCATTTAAGGCTCGCTCGTCGATAACGCTGTCAATAGTCATACGGCGCTTTTCCTGGTTATTTCCGGCAAAGTGCTTCAAAGATGTGCCGATTCCTTTACTTTGAACACCTTTGATAAATTCGGTAGCCATCTCGCCTGCGAGATACGGATCCTCCGAAAAATACTCAAAATTCCTTCCGCAGAGAGGTGAACGCTTGATATTTGTTCCGGGTCCAAGTATTACCGAAACCTTTTCTTGAAGTGCTTCTTCCGCCATGGATTCGCCTATTTTCCTCAACATCGCCCTATCCCAAGACGCGGCGCTTAAACAAGCCGGCGGGAAGCAGGTTGCAGGAACGCTTCCGCCCAAGCCTACATGGTCGCCGCCCTCGGGCTGCTTGCGAAGTCCGTGAGGGCCGTCGGTAACCATAATGCTCGGTATTCCCAACCTCTCCACAGGCTTTGTATTCCAAAAGTTGAGCCCCGAACACAAGCCCGCCTTTTCCTCAAGAGTCATTTTTGAAATAATCTCGGCGTATTTCATAATCTTTTCTCCTAACTGTATTTTTGATATTGTGAAGGATAATAAAATTCAATGTTTAAACAATAATATATAATTATTCGGAATCTATATCGTCAAGTCCCAATATCTTTGACGAGCTTGCGTCGTCAAAATCCTCAAAGCTCTTAAGTTTCTTGCGAATAATTGAATTTCTCTTTTTGGCGTCGTCAATGGTCTTGCCGGCTTCGTCAACCTTTTTATAGGCCTTATCAAGCAACAAAGCGAAGTTTTCATATTGCTTCTTGCTCGCAGAAAGCACTTTGCCGATTTCACCGACCTTTTTGTTTATCGCAACGGTTTTAAATCCTACTGACAGAGAATTTAAAAGTGCGGTAACGGTACTCGGCCCGGCTATCATAATGTTATACTCATTCTGAAGTCTCTCCGGCAAACCTGTGCGTGAAGCCGCAACCTCCGCATAGAGTCCTTCGGTTGCGAGGTACATTATAGCAAACGGGGTTGTCGCCGGAACATCAATATACTTGGTAATTTCCTTTGCCTCTTCGATAATTCGCTTTTCAAGCGCTTTTCTGCTCTTGTCAAGCTCTTCTCTGTCCGCCCTGTCCGCCGCATCCATAAGGCGCACATAGTCCTCTAACGGAAACTTGGAATCGATTGGCAGATAAACTATACTGTCATCCTGAACAGAGGGAATCTTTACGGCAAATTCCACTCTCTTTCCGCTTCCCTTTTTGGTTTCGACATTTGTTTCGTACATATTGGGAATTGTCTGGTCAAGTATTCCGCCAAGCTGTACCTCAGCCCATGTACCGCGAGCCTTTACATTCGTGAGGACTCTGGTAAGCGCAGTTACATTGTCGGTCACACCGGTTGAAAGCTGCTTCATCTCTGTCAGCGACTCATAGACATTTTTCAACTGCTCTGACACTGTTTTGAACGAGGAATCAAGCCGCGTGGTAAGAGTTGATGTCAATTTTTCGTCAACGGTTTCACGCATTTTTTCAAGCCTTTTCTCATTGCTCTCCTGTAACTTAAAAATACTGTCGGAAAGCGTCTGACGCATTTTGATTTGCTGCTCCAAATTGGACTGCGTCAAGGATTGAACTTTATCATTCATACCCGAAATCTTCTCGGATAAAGAATCCTTAAGTTGCTGCTGAGATGAATTCTGTTTGTCCGAAAGACGACGGATTTCCTCATTGGTTGTACCGCTTGTAATTTCCATCTGCTTTTCTAAAACGGATATTTCCTTTTTTATCTGTGACAAGGCGCTGTTCTTGCCGAGGATTAAAGCAATTAAAACAATCGTACAAACCAAAAGCAAAACAATGCCTATTACAATCAATGTTTCAAAAAGACCCATAATTACTCCAATACAATATATAGCATTTTATAAATTTAATTATACTATATACATACAAAATATGCAATAAATAAAACATAAAAACGCGCAAAACAATGTAATTTTCAGCCGAATATGTCCTTTATAAATAATTCTTTCTACAAATTAAAGCCCCAACTGTGACAGTTAGGGCTTTATACTGAGAAAATATAATATATGTATTAAATATTACTCCTCGTTCATCTTTGCATAACATTCACTGCAATAAACAGGTCTGTCCTCCTTGGGTTTGAAAGGAACCTCACACTCGGCACCGCAGCTTGCACATACAGCGGGATGCATCTCACGCGCAGCTCTTACGGCTGCCTTTCTCTTTGCGCGGCAGTCCTTACAACGCAAGGGCTCATTCTCAAAACCTTTTTCTGCATAAAATTCTTGCTCACCTGCTGTGAAAACAAATTCGTTTCCGCAATCCTTACAGGTTAATGTTTTGTCTTCGTACATTTTTTCTATCCTCTCTTAATATAAAAAAGTAATGCTAAATAGGGCAATACCCAATTTATAAAAAATTTGCGCTCTTAATACGAATTCTGTAAAGAGCATTTGAAACAGCCTTGATATCAATTTTTAATATCTCGGCAATCTCCCTGTTTGACAAGCCGTCAATATACAACAAAAACACTCTGTATTCCAGCGACGAAAGATTTTCCTTTGCTGATTTTGTTATATTCTTTAACTGTTCCTTTAAAATAAATGTATCCTCAATATTGTGACTGTCGTCCGGACAATCCACATCGTCAAAAGGAACAATCTGAGACGACGGTATTTTTTTCTTGCGGCGCATTTTCCTCACCGCTGAAATAAGTGCGTTGTCAATACACATCTGCGCGTATGTATTAAAACCGGCGCCGTTTTTCGGGTCAAATGAGGAAATGGCATTTACCAGCCCTATCATACCCTCTTGAACGAGGTCCACCTTTTCAAGCTCGTCTGTTACAAATTTGTTTGCCTTTATCTCGACAGACGATGACATTTTCGCAATTATATCCCCAACTGCAAGGGCATCTCCGCGGCGTGCGGATAACACAAGTTCATCTAAATTGCATTCCTTGGCGGGATTTTTCTTATACATAAACTATTCCTTATTTTATCTTAAGTTTAATTATATCATTTTTATAAATAATGTCAATAATATTTAATATTTGTTAAAATTATTGTCTAATTTGCACAAAATAAGTCGATTTATTTGTTAAAGTTGAGTGTTGAGAGATTAAATAGGTCGAAATGTGACAGCGCTCCTGCCATTTTTCTTGATTAGTTTAAATCAATATGCTATATTAAAATCAACAAATATAAAAGGAGTAATTGTTATGGTACTTGCAATTATTATTTTGGCAGTGGTTGTCGTCCTTTTAGGCATATATGTCGGCGCAACCTATAACTCGCTCATCAAGGGCAAAAACTCTGTCGAGGAAGCATTTTCAACAATGGATGTTTACCTCAAAAAGAGATGGGACTTAATTCCGAATATTGTTTCCTCTGTCAAGGCTTACGCCAAGCACGAAGCTGAAACATTGGAAAAGGTTATCGCCGCGCGCAACGGCGGCTACGCCAAATTAAACACACAAGAAAAACTCGAAGCAAACGCCGAGCTATCCTCGGCAATCAGAAGTATAAATATTGTCGCAGAGCAGTATCCGCAGTTAAAGGCAAACGAAAACTTTATCGAGCTAAACTCGCAACTCAAAAAGACCGAGGAAGATATTGCAAACGCGCGCAAATACTACAACGCCGTTGTCAAATCCTTTAACAACAAGGTTGAAATGTTCCCTTCGAGCATTATCGCTTCAATATTCCGCTTTGACAAAAAGCAAATGTTTGTTGTAGATGACGAAACCGAAAGAAGCGCAGTAAAGGTTGAGTTTTAATGAAAAAGAGTATTAAACTATCGGCATTTGTGCTTTCGTTATCTGCTTTAATCCTAATGTCTTTCAGTTGTGTTGCGTACGCAGAAGATTACGGGGACGCTTTATTAACAAGCGAATCGATTTATAACGGGTACGAAATTACGGCATATGATATAAACATCAATGTAAATAAAGACAACACGCTTGATGTTACAGAGGATATCACCGCCTATTTCCACACCGCAAAGCACGGAATTTTCCGATACATTCCGTATTCGTACACCATGAAGCAAAAAGACGGAAAGATAAAAAGACTTTACCAAAAGGTAAAGAATGTCAAAGTCAATGAAGAATTTGATGTACATAAAGAAAACGAAAACTGTGTAATTCAAATCGGTGACGCCGACACCACTATTAAAGGAGAGAAAAAATACACCATATCATACACCTTTGTCATGGGAAAAGATGTCAACGAAGGTTTTGACGCCTTTTATTACAACATTATCGGCACCGGCTGGGATACTACAATCAGCGACATAAGCTTCAACATCAAAATGCCGGACAGCAGCTTTGATAAAAGCAAACTTTCACTCTACACCGGAAAATACGGCTCTAAAAGCACCGAAGGGGTAACTTATAAGGTAAACGGCAATACTATCAGCGGCAAAGTGAAAAATGGTTTGTTGCCGCACGAAGCGTTGACTGCAACCTTGTTACTTGACGACGGTTATTTTACTTTCAACTACGCCAAGTACTATCTCACTCTTGCCTCAATGATTGTAATTCCGATAATTGCCCTGATAGCGGTAATTTTCCTATGGTCAAAATTCGGAAGAGATAAAAAGATTGTAGATGTTGTCGAGTTCTATCCCCCGGAAAATTTAAACAGCGCACAGGTCGCCCTCTGGAACAAGGGCTCCGCAGACGATAACGACACAATCGGACTTTTAATCGAGCTTGCAAACGAGGGATATATCGACATTGAAGAAATTGAGAAAAAGAGTGTCTTCAGTAAGTATGATTGCCGGATAATAAGAAAAAAAGAATCCTACGACGGAAACGACAAGTTTAAAAGGACTTTCTTTTACGGACTTTTCAAAAATGGGAATGAATCAGTTTTAATGTCCGACCTGGAGAACAGTTTTTACAAGACTACAAATGCTATTAAAACAATGCTCAACGATGACATCTTAAAAGTATTTAACAAAAAATCACTTTATGTCAGATTTATCGGTTGGAGTGTTTCGATTATAAGTGCCGTCATCAGCATCTTCATATGCTACAATGCTCTCGGTGGAACGGAAAAGATAATATGTTGTGCGGCAGGCGTTTTGATTTCAATTGCATCATTTATTCTTTCCTTCCTTATCAGACAGAGAACAGACGAAGGTCACGAAATAAAGCAAAAAATTAACGGATTTAAGATTTTCTTGGAAACGGCAGAAAAGGGCAAACTTGAAACACTTGTCGAAGAAAATCCGAAGTATTTTTACGACATACTACCCTACGCCTATGTACTGGGCGTGTCGGAAAAATGGGTAAAAAAATTCGAAGGCTTAACCATTGAAAAGCCGAGCTGGTATTACTCAAACGAGTTCAGTGTAATGACAATGTACTATTTTATGCACCGAACAATGTCCGATATGGCAAGAGCTATGGTATCCGTGCCCAAAAATAACGGCACTACCGGCGGCGGTTTTGGCATCGGCTCAGGAGGATTCTCCGGCGGTGGCTTCGGCGGCGGTGGCGGCGGAAGCTGGTAAAAAACATAAAACAGCAGTAAGATTTTAGACCTTTCAATCTAATCTTACTGCTGTTTTTATATCAAAACCGTTATCTTGTCGGGCAATAGAAAGTTCTTACTCTTTTCTCACATTGCTAAACAGGACAAATCGGAAACTCCTTGACTGATAGTATTTTCAAAGTATTATATTTACTGATTAAGCAAGCTATGTAATTTCGCAGATAATACTGTTAAACAAATATAAGTTCTTAACATTCGACAGAACAACGCACATAACACCTGAAATGCGGTAAATACTCAGATAATATTTCAAATAATACTATTTGCTCCAAACAGTTTAATAACCTTCGGATTGCCACAGTTAGCAAAGTTCACGGATTTATTCTGTTTTGTTCTTTCCGCCATAATATGATTTATATATGATTTAAAAAACTGCCGATTGAGTTTTCCTCAATCGGCAGTTTTTGATTTAATTAA
>CALYOC010000012.1 GCA_945227095.1 uncultured Clostridia bacterium | reverse complement strand
AAGGCAAGCCCGCCGTGACCGACGGCTCGCCGTCGTCACTGTACCTTTTCTCACCGCCCCTTATCACATATGCAAAACAGTTGTGCTTGGCGTCATGATGCTTTGACTTTATACTTTTGATATAATCAATAGCCTCCTGCTCATTCTCAACAGGCTTTACATAGCCGATAAAGCGTGACCTCTCGGCAATATACTCGGATATTCCCTCGTTCTTCACTGTATAATAAAACATATACGCACCTAACAATAAATATCAATAAAAACAAAAACGGCATTAAAAATGCCGTTTTGAATTATTTAAGTCCGAAACGCTTGTTGAATCTGTCTACACGACCGCCTGTATCAACGAGCTTTTGCTTACCGGGAAAGAAAGGATGGCACTTTGAGCAAATGTCAACTTTCATATCTCCGGCGGTAGACCTTGTTTCAAATGTATTTCCGCACGCACACTTAACAGTGGCAGTTTTGTACTCCGGATGTATTCCCTTTTTCACTAAAATCACCTCTTTCAACCATATAGCAACGAAAATTTTAACATATTGTTATATAAAAATCAAGTTATTTTTAAAAATTCTCCGCTAATAATTACACTTGCGTCCATTTCCAATGAAGCGTAGAGCGTTTTTTATCCTTTTTAGTATTAAAATGGATATAAAAACCTGCCCCTATACCGTCAATGAGTATGACCTTGACGGACATAAGCACTATCAAGACGACATTAAACCTCGGAACAAATATTCCGACAATCACAAGAGCCCAAAGTACAAGCGAAGCGATTGCGTACCCTGTCAGGAATTTTTCGAGGAAATGGCGGTATTTGTTATACCGTGGATCCCCCGCTGTACTGTCCTTGACATGGAGCAAAAACAGCCGTTGAATCCAAGAATATCCCTTTTTAATATTGCGTTTTTCCTCACGCGTCTTTTTTGAAGCGTGCATTGAGCTGATTGCACTGCGAAGAAGCAGTATAGTCCACAGACTGCTTACCACAAGCGCGGACAGTAAAGCTATCGACTGCAAAAAATCCCCCATTTCGGAAAAAATATAAATATCTTCGCTAACTATTGTAAAACAAATAATTTCATTTGTCAAAAAATGTCCGGCAAATCAATCCGTTTTGACCTCTACCGCATTGCCCAGGGCGAATGAGTAAAGAACACAGCCGACAACCCTTTTACCGAGAACTTCCTCTATTCCTCGGCAATACAGGCGCATTTGCCGCTCGTATTTTCGGGCGAGTTCTTCTCCCGTTTTGACGCGGTCGGTTTTGTAATCGACAATCAGCGCGGTGTCTGCGTTGATAATTACTCCGTCTGTCACACCCTGGATTAAAACCTTCTCATCTCTTACATTTTCGGAAAGAGATGAGTCGAGTTCTCCCGCATCTATCAAGAACGAGAAGCGGTACTCTCGCAAATACTCGTCGCAACTCAAAATCCGAGTGTAAAGAGGGCTTCGGCAAAACGCGGTTACTTTTTCTCGGTCAATACTTTTTGCCTCAACTTCACTCAAAAACTTCTTGCTGACAAGCAATTCAAGTTGTGAGTCAAACTCATTTTCAAGCTTGCTTAAATCCGCACACTCCATAAAGCGATGAAGCGCAGTTCCCTTGCCCGCGCTGTTCAATGAACTCTTGTCCAAAAACGCAGGTCGGGCAAAACTTATATCGGATATACTTTCCCTACTTGCATTGAGTCCCGAAGCGGTTGCCTTTGCCGCAACACCGAATATTCCGGAATAAGGATATGAGTAAGAAAACCTTTCCTCAAGAGTCCTCAATAAGTCTTCGTCGGCACACACCTGTACCGTTTCCTCCGGTGCCGTATCTTCAGCTACCGGCAGTTCACCGAATACAACTTTAAGGTCTCCGTCACAAGGAGAAACACATTCGGGAAAAGGCGACAGTTCCCTGAGGGCCTGTGCCTTCGGGTGGCGCACAAGGGTGCTGAGGAAAAAGTCCATATAACTCTTAGCGGTCTTTACGCAACTTACGGCGCATTCGTCAGAAAGAGCCGACCACACGGAACATTTTTCAACAGATTTTTTACCTATATTTCCCACAATAATTATTTTCTGCTGCGCTCTTGTCAGCGCGACATACAAAAGTCTCAATTCTTCGGAAATTTCACTCATCTCATTTTTAGTTTTTATAGCTGCATAAGGCAAAGTAACATTCTTATAACCGTATTGAGTATCTTTGTATCTCACACCCGCGCCTAACTTCTTATGAAAGATAAAGTCCGAATTTTCCTTTTTAAAGTTCGCGGAAGCCTCTGCGAGCACCACTATGGGGAATTGCAACCCTTTAGAAGCGTGAATTGTCATAAATGTCACATTTTTTCCCGTTGAAGCGACATAGGCGCATTTAGTTCGTCCGCCGTTTTTTGCAATCGCGTCAATATGCCTTATAAGTGCGGACATTCCCTTGTGCCCTGATTTTTCAAAGCTTTGGACCATATCCAAAAACATCATCAAGTTTGCCTGTCGGCTCTCCCCTTGCGGAGTTGCACCTACAAGTGCGTAATAACCCTTTTCAAAGTACAGCCTTTCCAAAAACTCACACGGAGTTAGGCTTAAAAACAGGCTTCTGAACCGAGAAAACTCCTCAAGGAACGACTTACACTTTTCATCACCGCTCTCCGATGCCGAAACAACTTTCGCGTAAATCGAACCCACAGGGTATTTGACCTTTAAGCGTGCAAGTTCTTCGGCAGTAAAGCCGAAAATCTCGCTATGCATAATACCCATTAGTTCAATGTCGTTAAGAGGATTGTCCACGGCTTTCATAAAGCTGCGAACAAATACGATTTCACTTCTCTCATAAAAGCCGGACGACGCAACCGAGTATGTCGGTATTCCCTGTTCCTCAAACGCTTCTATATATCCGCTGAGCTTCGTTGTTGAACGGAGCAAAACACAGAAATCATCGTATTCCACCGGACGCATCTCTCCGGTTTTCTCGTCCAATATCTGCTCACCGGATTCAACCTTTTCCTTTATCAAGTGGGCAAGATACCTCTGTTCAAAAGAGGACATCTTCTCTCCGGCAGGAACAACCGATGAACTTAACAGATGAAGTTCCGCAGGACATACGGAGTCCGGGAAATCATCTCTTCCCGCCGCAAGCGCCTGGGTTTCATCATAGGCTATATCACCGACCTCGTTGCTCATAACCCGTGAGAAAATAAAGTTTACAAAGTCAATTACTCCCTTTGAAGAACGGAAATTTTTCTTTAAAAGTATATACCCTCCGTCTGCGCCGGGAGTGTATTTGGGTAAATGGTGAAGTCTGTCGATAAATAACTCCGGTTCAGCCTGCCTGAAGCGATAAATACTCTGCTTAGCATCTCCGACTAAAAACAGATTTTTACCGCCGCGGCTGATTGTGTCAAAAAACAGATTTTGCATTGAATTTGTATCCTGACACTCGTCGATATATATTTCATCAAATTCCGCACTTACCTCGTCGGCAAGAGCCGTTCTGTCACCTTTTTCGTCTATAAACAGACTCATTGCAAAACGGGATATGTCGGAAAATTCAAACGCTCCGATTTCTTTTTTCCTTTCGAGAAGCTTTTCTTCATATTCGAGAACGATTTTTGAAAAAACTTCCATAATGGGCTTAAGAAGCAAACAATCCAATTTCACATCATCCGGATTGACAATAAACTTCTTCCTAATTCGCTCATTGAAAACGAATTTACACATATCCCTCAGGGCTTTAATTTGCGCCTTCCTCTCCGCAAAAGAAGCAGTTGTTCTCGGCATTTTTTCAAACAAAGCACAATTCGCCGCAAAATCTTGAGCAGATTCATAATCACTGCAATCAGTCCCAACAGTCTTCAAGGTTTCAAATCCCGATTTCTCGACGGCTAAAAATTCCGTCATCTTCTCGCCGTCTTTTCCTTCATCCTCATCGCATATTTCAATCATCTTGTTATAACAAGAGAGAATGAAGTCGCAATCAATCACCAAATCTTCCAATAATACCGACGAGAACGTTTTCATTACACTTGAGTCGTACATATATGACATATTCTTTACCCAATATTCCATATCGTACATACTGGAGGTGAAACCGTGCACCCGTTCGATAAAAGTCTTTATCTCATCATCGGACCTGTCGGACGTGAAAAACTTAACAAAATCAATAAAATTGCTATCATCCTCTGCGTATTTCTGCTCAAGGATTTCAGAGATGATGCTATCGGAAATAACCGCTAAATCATCCTCTTGGATTATACGATAATCAAGTGTTATTCCGAGGTGTGAAAGTTCGCTGAAATGGTCTTTGACGACATCGGAAAAGAATGAGTCCATTGTTCCGATTTTCGCCTTTTCCAATAGCATAAGCTGCCTTTTGATATTTGCGTCCTCCGGACGCTCCTTTGACAAACTGACAAGGCGTTCGTTTATACGCGTTTTCATCTCTGCCGCCGCCGCTTTGGTAAAGGTTACAATGAGAAGTCTGTTTACATCAAGCGGATTTTCACCCGTTATCTTTTCTATAACTCTGTTTACAAGGACGGCGGTCTTTCCGGAACCTGCCGCAGCGGAAACCAACAGATTTCCCACCGGTGCATTTATCGCATCAAGTTGTTCTTCTGTCCATTTAACACTCATGGCCGTCCTCCTTAATAGATTCATTCCTCAACTGATTTAACGCCGATGAAAAATTGCTCGTCTTGTCGTACCGTCTTTCTCCGATTGAGTCAAAATGCCGACAGATACCTTTGTAATCACAATAATCACAGGGTGAACTGTCCGGAAATACGGCGGGTTGTGCACCGATTTGTCCGTTGTGCAGACTGTTTCCCATTCCGACAAGCATATTTTCCGTTTTTTCAAACACAAGTTCAAGGTCTTTTTGAGATATTAGATTTCCCAAATACCTGTCTTTTCCGTTTTTAACTTCACGCTTGACAGGTATATGCATGCACTCACCGGCTACAATCGGCTCCATACCTTGGATAACCGTTTTGTCGTCCAGCACCATACCTTTCATTCTGTACTTTAACTTGTTTTGCAAATCCACTTCGTAGGGATCGGAGCCGCGGTCAACTTTACTGCTGCCGAGGGTTGCGGCGTGCATATAAAGCACCCCTGCGGGATTGGCTCCGTAATATTCGCTGCCTTGCGATACAAGTGCCATTAGATAAATGAGCATTTGAGCGTTTATTCCATGAAGCACTTCGCTGAGATTAAACTCCTTGTTTCCGGTCTTGTAGTCAATAACACGCAGGTATTCACCGGATTCACAATTCATAACATCAATACGGTCAACCGACCCTTCAACGGAAATCTTGCCCTCGTCACAATTGAGTTCGTACAGAAGATTGCCGTTTCCTATTTTATATTCAAACTCTTTGGGCTTAAACTCGCTTTTAGCAAAGTCGTCACATATCGCTACGAGAGTCTGTTCGATTATATCCGTTCCCTTTGCAAAATAAATGTAAGCGCGGTAAGGTAAATCCCCGTAATTTACACCCATTTCATTTTTCATATACTCGAAAACGAGAGCGACTGTTTCGTTGTGCACCGTTTCTTTGGTGATATTCTCAAAGTCATCATCTTTGTGCGCATATAAAAACTTTTCCATTACATAATGCACAAGCGAGCCGCTTATTCTGTAATCTATTTGAGCCGTACGCATGGGCACAATTCCCATTCCGTACCTACAAAAATAAGAAAACGGACATTTATTATAAGTTTCAAACTTCGTCGCTGACAAGTTGACGGTGCTGCCAAACAAATCTTTACAAAGTTCTTTATCCTCAATTTGTTCCGGAGTAAAATCGGTGCTCCTTTTCAAAGCGGCGTATTTTCCGGAATACTTTTCAGACGAGGAAAAATACTCCTTTAAAGTGGCGACAAGCTCGGTACGCTTCGACGAATTTGCCGCAAGGTATTCAAACGCCTGTTCCTCGGACTCGATATCCTCGGCTGATAAACTCTCCGCTTTTTTTACCGCTAAACTCGGAAAGATTGAGCACAGGTACAAAACTATATCCGAAGGTCCCTTGGTTTCACCGGTCAACTCATTAGTCCTGTACGACACATAAAGCTTTTCGCTCGGCGCAGTCAACGCGCAATAGGCGAAAAACTTTTCTTCAATAAACAGTTTTTCGGAACTCTCTCCGAAATCCACTCCGGCTTTGCGGAGCTTCATTTTCTCACCCTCGTTTAAAATTCCCGAAGACACCGATGTCGTCGGAAATTCGCCTTCATTCGCACCTAAAACAAAAGCAACCTTCGGAGATACCGTCCTCATTCTCGACGCATTTCCAAGAGTGATTTCATCAAGCTGATTGGGAATTTCACCAACGGTAGAACTCTCCAGAGCGGGTAAAAAAAGTTCGGAAAACTCCTTAAAGGAAATCTCCCTCTCACCGAGAGTCAAAACCGCCTGGTCCATTGTATCAATGAGTAAGGTGTAAACTCCGTGCTGCCTTGCGGCGGAATCGGTTTCGCCGCGTTTTTCAAATTCAAGGGCAAGTTTCTTTATCCCTTTGTCCACCTCAAAATCTTCCATAAGGGAGAAAAAGGCGGTGCAATACTGCTTTGCATTCGCATTTTTTACCCTCTTTTTAAACTTTAATAACGGATTTATAAAAGAAGATTTAAAGGCATTGAGTTTTTCAAGAAGCTGTTTATCTTTCTCTGAAAACTCCTTTTTGAATCCGGACGGATTTAAAGTAAAATCTTCACACCATTTTTTAACACCGTTTATTTGCCAAACATAAACATATTTTTCAAGTTCACCGACGAGCATTGTATCAATGTTTAACACACCGGTCTTCAACATTCCCAACACATCATCGGTTTTAAAGCCTTTGTTTACAATAGAAAAGACATATCCCGCAAAAAGCACAAGCGGCTCGCAGTAAACGGTTTTTCGCGCATCGCTGAAAACAGGTAAGGAGTGTTTTGCAAGGCTTCTGCGCACGGGTTCTAAGTATTTATCATCACGCATTATTACGGCTATATCCCGCAGCCGATACGAATTTTCCCTGATAAGTTTTCTTATCGTCCTCGCAACGATTTCACACTCGTCAATAATGGTGCATGCCTCAAAAACAGTTATATTTTCCGTTTCACCTGAAAAGGCTTCTATCTTGTCGGAATAAATGTTTTTTTCCAATGCGCTCAAATCTTCACGCTGAATGTCGGAGCGCAAAACGATATCATTTGCCACCTCACAACCGCAATCTTCGGCGCATTTTTTAAGTCTCAGTCCCGTCTTCTTCACATTTAAAAAGCGGCCTATTTCATTTTTTGATATATTTAAGGAATCGGTGGGCAGGGTGATATAGACATTCTCACTCTGCTCCATAGCCTTTGTTATAACCTTTAACTTCAAATTGTCAAAGTGTGAAAAGGAATCGAAGCAAACAGTATATCCTTCAAAAAAGTTTTTATCGGATAATATTTCAAGAGCACGCCAAAGGCTGTCGGGCGCATTGGCAAATTCCTCACCCAACTCCTTTTCGTACGCACGGCACACAAGTGATATATCGCGCACCTTGTTTTTGAGCAAATCTCCGCTTAACTTTTCAACGCTTCCCTCAAGCATTTCACAATCAACCGCGTCATATTTGAGGTTATCGTAAAGCCTAATCATCTCTTTTGCGAACTCCGGCTTTGAGACTTGATTTGAAAAGGCGCTAAGCTCGCTCTTGACACTGTGCAGAGCACTGCTCATAAGCATAAGCTTTCCGGAGTCGCCGATATGTACTCCCTTTTCTCCTCCGTAACGGTTAAAAATCTCCTCTGCAAGCCTGTTAAAGCGCATAATCTTTATCTTCGCCGCCTTTTTCGCTCCCAGTCGGCTCAAAACCATTCGCTCCGTGCTAAATGATGATTGGTCGGGCACAATCAGAATCAGCTTATCATGATCCTGTGCCGCAAGTTCGCCCAACAGATTGACAAGATATTCACTTTTCCCGCTGTACGCGGGCCCTAAAATCAAATTTAACATATGTTCCTCATTTTAAATAATCGGAAAATACCGATAAATCAAGTTCATCGAAGCTTTTCAGGTTTTCAAATAAGAGCTTTGCAATCTCATTTACCCCGCCGACCGTGTTACTCTCAATATTCACCGGTAAAACGGGGTCATGAACGCTCTGTCTGAGCAAAAACCAACCGTCCTTGTCCGGCTCGGAAAAACTGACTCTTATCCCCTCGCGGCTGTCGTCCGCCAATTTCCAAGCAGAGTCGCTCTCGCCCTTGCTCTGAAGGCTTTTGATAACCGAGTCGCCGCAGGCTTTAAAATCCTCGCACAAAATGTCTATTCTAATCTCTGCGCTCTCCTTCGGCTCTTCAAGTCCGAGGATAAGGTCCTCTATTTCCTTTCCCTGCTTCGCAAGGGAAGCCATTTCGATAATAAATTTCGTCACAAGGTACGCGCCGTCATCCAAAAAGTAGTTCTCTTTGAGAGCGGCGTGTCCGGAGGTCTCTATCGCAAGAGGACAGAATTTTCCCTGTTTTTCAAGTTCAATCGCCTTATTGATTACATTTCTGTATCCTCTTTTATACCTGTAATGATGAGCGGACAAATTCTCCTCGATAAATTTCTTCAATCCGTCCGAGGTGACGGAATCCGTCACGATATATCCGTCCTTTTCACCCTTTAATGCAATCGCGGCGGAAAGCGCAATAAGGCGGTTCCTGTTTATCTCATTGCCGTTTCTGTCAACCGCTCCGGCTCTGTCAACATCGGTGTCAAAAATTACTCCGAAATCCGCCGAGCTCTCTCTGACCGCCCTGCAAGCACACTCCATAGCGTACTTATCCTCCGGATTCGGTATATGATTCGGGAAAGAGCCGTCGGGCTCTAAAAATTGGCTTGCGCTGACATCTGCGCCAAGCGGCTTCAACACCTTTTCAGCATAAAAGCCGCCGGCTCCGTTGCCTGCGTCAACCATAATTTTCTTCCCCTTGAGAGGGTGTTCATAGTCCTCTGCGGCAACCTCGCTCTTAATCTTATCTCTCAATATCTCACAGTATTTCGACATAAAGTCATACTCTTTAACAACACCGCCGCCCGACAGATTTTCAAAATCCTCGCTCTGTGCAATTTGCAAAATCTCGGTTAAATCCTCCGATTCTATTGAGCCCTCTTTTGTAAAGAATTTCAAGCCGTTTCTGTTAAAAGGGTGGTGACTTGCGGTTATCTGTACCGCCGCGTCACAGCCTAAATGAACGGTTGTCATAAACATAGCAGGAGTAGACGAAAGCGAGCAGTTGTACGCGCGGACGCCGCAACCGCAAAACGCCTTGATGACGCTCGCCCTTATCCTGTCGGCGCTCAGGCGCGAGTCATTTCCGACCGCAAGGCACAAATCCGAGCACTTCTTATCATATCGCTTTGACACCCATTTGACAAACGCGCAGACTATATCATAGACAACCTCATCAGTTAAAACAACATTTTGTCCCTCGACCCCTTCAAGGGCAACTCCGCGCACATCTGTGCCGCTTTTTAAAAACATATAATCCTTACGCATCGTCTTCTCCTTTTTGTATCAAATACAGCTTATGAAGCTTCAAAATATACTTATACGCGGCGGTCATATCCGCTACGGCAGATTTGTACTCATCTAAAAACGAGGGCTCGGCAAGCCTGCTCAAGTCACTGTTCACCTTGACAAAGAACAATTCCTTTAAATTATACAAGTCGCTCACGGCAGGGTCCGGACAGCCCGGCTTTTCTCTTTTATACCTTTCGCCGTCTGTCATATATCCTTTTTCTCTCAAATCGGATATAATGTCCGCCCACTCGCGCCAATCCTCGCGAAGCATTTTCCGATAAAACTCCATAAAGTCCGGAGTACAGCCGAAATATCCCACTCCGTATGAATAAAAACTCGGACAATACTCCACCCAAAACACAGGCGAGCGGTGCTGCTCATTCTTCTTATGCCTGAAAATCATCCAGATATTCTGCCGATACAGAGACTTGTCCTTTGTAAAGCGCGTATCCCTGCGTATACGGGAAACCATATTACCCGGACTGATAAAAATTTCATCGTCTATATCATACATATACGGAGAAATATCAAGCGCAAGCTTTGATAAAGGCACCCTGCCCTTTTGCTTTATCTCTTCCTTGTGCTCATCATAAAACGCCTTTGAATTATTAAATCTGTTTATCTCCAAAAGCCCTAATACACTAAGGTCAATTCCGTTAAAATTCTGCATTTACACACACTCCGAGTCCTTATGTAATCTCTCCGCGGCGAGAAGCAGGCTCATTTTAGCACTGTGAAAATTCAGTCCTCCCTGCATCCATACCGCGAAAGGCTCACGCATAGGTCCGGCTGCCGAAAGTGCAATTGACGCACCTCCGATAAAGGAGCCTGCGCTCATAATGACCGGGTCATCATATCC